>JALZWC010000573.1 GCA_023300255.1 Saprospiraceae bacterium
CGCCCATCCGCTTTGCGGTTCAGGAGCTTACACTCCTTCATCTTAGAGTAAAAAATGACTAGCTTAAAACGACTAATTTATTCTCACTTTTTGCCTTAGAAGAAGACGATATTTTATGATTTTTTAAACGAAATGTGTCTCTATTCTCTGCTCTCTATTCTCGTATCAATAAATTTCTAAACATGGAGCTAACTAAGGCAAAGGCCGCATTAAAAAAATATTTTGGGTATGATTCCTTTCGGTCGATGCAGGAAGAAATCATAAGCACTATTTACAAAGGAGAAGATACGTTAGTATTGATGCCTACAGGAGGGGGGAAATCTATTTGTTTCCAGATTCCTGCGGTGACGATGGAAGGCGTAGCAGTAGTTGTATCGCCCTTAATATCCTTGATGAAAGATCAAGTGGAAAGTTTACGGGTCAACGGTATTAGCGCTTCTTATCTAAATAGTTCGTTAAATACAGAAGAACAAAGACAAGTAGAAGATGATTTATATAATGGGCATCTGAATTTAATTTATGTATCTCCAGAAAAATTAGTTTCTCAGAATTTTCTGTCGCTATTAAAAAGCATCAAAATTTGTTTATTCGCTATTGATGAGGCGCACTGTATCTCTGCTTGGGGGCATGACTTCCGGCCGGAGTATACGCAAATGAAATTCATCAAACCCCAATTTCCTACCATACCGATTGTAGCCCTTACGGCTACCGCAGATCGAGCAACGCGTAAGGATATTTCTTTACAATTGAATCAGCATAATCCTAAAGTGTTTCTGGATTCTTTTGATCGACCTAATCTTAGTTTGACCGTAAAGCCTGGGCAAAAACGCTTTGAACAGATTGTTGACTTTATTGCCAAACATCCTAATCAATCAGGGATTATCTATTGTTTAAGTCGGAAAAGTACAGAGAATCTTGCAGGAAAATTAGAAAAGAAAGGCATCACAGCAGGGGCCTATCATGCGGGTTTATCTAGCACGGAAAGATCTAGTATTCAGGAAGATTTTATCAATGATACCTTACCAATCGTTTGTGCTACGGTAGCTTTTGGAATGGGCATAGACAAATCAAATGTTCGATGGGTTATTCATTATAATATGCCAAAGAATATAGAAGGCTTTTATCAAGAAATTGGACGAGCAGGTAGAGATGGGACTTCTGCGGATACTTTATTGTTTTATTCTTATCAAGATGTGATGGTCTTGCGGGATATATTGACTAAGAATGAAAGTGACCAGAATGAATTGAAGTTGGCTAAGCTAGAACGGATGAAGCAATATGCGGAATCTTTAGTTTGTAGAAGACAATTACTATTAGCTTATTTTAGTGAGCAAACGACTGGTCAATGTGGAAATTGTGATGTTTGTAAAAATCCACCTGAACATTTTGATGGTACTTTAATTGCTCAAAAAGCTTTATCAGCAATTGCCAGATTAAAGCAGCAAGTAGGTAGTACCATGCTCATTGATGTATTGAGAGGGTCTGGTCGTAAAGAAATTATGCAACGGGGCTATCAAAATATAAAAACTTATGGAGCGGGTAGAGATTTACCTATTCGAGATTGGCAGTATTATTTGATGCAGTTAACTAACCAGGGTTTAATAGAAGTAGCTTATGATGAAAATGGGGCATTAAAATTGACAACATCCAGTAAAGCTGTTTTATTTGATGGTAATAAGATCCAATTGGTCAAAATGCAAGTGGCGGATAAAAGAGCAGAACGAGAAAAAGCTAAAGCGAAGACCAAGACTAAAAGAGAAAGAGTTAGAGATGATCTTTTTGAACGCTTACGCCAATTGAGAAGGGAGCTAGCTCGTAAAGAAGGGATTCCTCCGTACGTAGTCTTTTCCGATAAAACATTAGAAGAAATGGCTGCGAAACGCCCACTGCTTGATGCTGATATGATGGAGGTTTCGGGAGTAGGAGAGAAGAAGCTAAAACGCTATGGTAATCTCTTCATGGATCAAATTTTACAGTATATCAAAGAGCAACAAAAAGTAGGGGTGAAAATACAAGGTTCTACTCATATAATTACTTATGATTTATACAAGCAAGGTTTGAGTGTAGATGAAATATCCGCAGAAAGAGATTTGAATCCTACGACTATTTATTCGCACCTAGCCCATTTATATACTAAAGGAGAACCTATTGATTTGTTTAAATTCTTCACACAAGAAGAGTATGATCGAATCGAGGTAGCTATTAATGCTATGACGCCTCCTTTTGCCAACAAGGATATTTATGAATATTTGAAGGAAGAGGTTCCTTATTATAAAATTCGATTGGCATGGGCGCATTATGAGAAGAAAGGATAGTTGAGATTAGAGAACCGAGAGTAGAGAGAGATAGACTTCGTTTACATACGACTCAATTTTATTGATTTTAAATAACTTCATAGATCAAAGAGTCCCTTTTAATTGCGATCATACCTCACATAAATTCACACAAAACAGCACCTAAAGCTTAAATTTAATATTTTTGTGTTTTTAAAAATAAGGCATCAGAATCATCTAAGATTAGATGTGTAAAAAGTAGCTTAGACCTCTGGTCTGAGTAGTACAGAACGAGACTACTCAGACCAGAGGTCTAAGCTACAGTATCATTTTAAGCCTATTAAACCAATATTTTGGGAGGAAATTCATTCGGTAAAGTATTCAAAATAACGACTTTTGGAGAGTCACATGGAAAAGGATTGGGCGTCATTATTGACGGTTGCCCTGCAGGCTTGCCTATAGACGAGGCTTTTATTCAACAAGAATTGGCTAGACGTCGACCTGGCCAGTCAAAGATTGTGACACAGCGGAAAGAACCAGATCAAGTACAAATCCTTTCAGGGGTATTTGAAGGCATTGCCACTGGTACGCCAATTGGAATGGTCATTATGAATACCGATCAAAAATCTAAAGATTATTCTCATATAGCTGATAAATTTCGACCTTCTCATGCCGACTTTACTTACCAAGAAAAATATGGCCATAGGGATTATCGAGGCGGTGGACGTTCTTCCGCTAGAGAAACGGCAGCACGCGTTGCTGCTGGGGCGATTGCGAAGTTGTTTCTAAAGACTAAAGGTATCGAAATAGATGCTTATGTAAGTCAAGTCGGAACAATAAAAGTCGAACAGGCATATCAAGAGTTAGATATGAGTAATGTAGAAGCTACGCCCGTCCGATGTCCTGATTTAGCAGTTGCCGAAAAAATGATTGGTTTAATTCAAGAGGTAAGAAAAGCTGGAGATACGATCGGTGGGATAGTGACTAGTATTATAAGAGGCTGCCCTACTGGCTTAGGAGAACCGGCTTTTGATAAATTACACGCTGATCTAGGTAAAGCAATGTTGAGTATTAATGCTTGTAAAGGATTTGAGTATGGATCAGGATTTGAAGGGGTTTCTATGAGAGGCTCTGCGCATAATGATTCCTTTTATAAAGCCGCAGATGGTCAAATCAAAACCACCACGAATTATTCAGGCGGTATACAAGGCGGTATTTCTAATGGAATGGATATTGACTTTAGAGTAGCTTTTAAACCAGTAGCAACAATCGTATCTGCTCAAGAATCTGTCAATATGGATGGGGATCGGGTAGAGGTGGTAGGAAAAGGCCGACATGACCCATGTGTATTGCCTAGGGCGGTACCTATTGTAGAAGCGATGGCTGCATTAGTAGTGGCAGATCATTTATTGCGCCAGCGAACGGTAGTAGTTTAAAATGTATGTGTAACACAACTCTCTGAGTTGTGCGCCAGCTATATGCGCACAACTCAGAGAGTTGTGTTACAATTGCTCTACCAGTGAGAATTTAAAGGATACTGGTACATTTATTTCTACCTCATTCCTTATAAGTAGTCGGCCAAAAATAACCTAACATTAAAATGGCTTATTTTCTCGCTATTTGTCTTTAAAAAAAATCTTACGTAGCTAGGCTATGTGCGACTTTTTTAAAAACAACTAGCAAAAAAATAAGCTC
>JALZWC010000574.1 GCA_023300255.1 Saprospiraceae bacterium
GGGTGATTTAATGGAGCTAATTCCGTTTTAGTGAAAGTGTTTATTATGATAGGATTTTCTTCAATAGTGCTATGCCACTGTGCATCCCACCCTTTGCGATTGGAAATGCCTCGCAGGATACCATCTCTCTGAAATTCTTTCCATTGAATAGTATGTTTCTTCAATAGAGCAGCAACACTTTTGTCTCTATTCCAAGTTACTTGAATACCACTTTCTTGGTAGGAAAATACCTTTTGAATAGTATACGTAGTTATAAGGTACTCAAATGCTTCTAATGCATTCGCATGGAATAACTCTACTTTTCTATTATACTTATTTATTCTTTTATTAAAGTCAATAAGGGAATGATATACAAACTGCAAATGTCTAATAGAGGTATCTGGATAATCTATTAAATCTGGCTCTAATAAATAAATGATGATATAGGGAATACTAGCATTTTCTGCTGCCAATAAAGGCGCATGGTCCGTGGTTCGTATATCCCTTTTTAGCCAAACTATATTGATTAATTTTTTCACCTCTTAGAGATCTTATTATGAGTGATCTGTCGTTGACGATTACATTTAAACCGATCTATATCTGGGTTGCGCTTTTTAAGATGCTTTTGACTAACACCACTATTGACCCTTTTTCGCCATAATCGAAAACTAGAGGGTTTTAGCGTTTTACGCATTAGTTTAATCACGTCTTTCTCTGGCAACTGAAACTGAAAGAGAATGGCCTCGAAAGGCGTTCGGTCTTCCCATGCCATTCCTATGACTCTGTCAACATCTTCGTCTGATAGATTATGCTTCATAGATAAGTAACTTTACTAAGTATTCGAACTAAATTAACAAAATAGAATTTTATCTAAACACATAGGCACATCACGGCAAAGCCGTAAAAAAGATAAAGTAAATTATTAACTTTGATTAAGGAATCTGATAAACAGATTTACTTTATAGAGTTTTATTACTCTAGTTATTAGTCTTTACAAAGGCAATAATAATCAGGCTTTTAGAGCCATTATGTATTTCATTAGTTCTGTAAATCAGAATTAATATATCAGCCAATAAAGTGGCGACTAAGTTGGGAAGAAAATGACTTTAAAACCATGTTTTACTGCAAGGTTTTTTATTTTTTTTCTTTAACTAATCACTATTTTTATTCATTGACAATCAAATAAATACACATTTTACTTTTCTTTTTTTTCGAAAAATTTGTTAAAAAAACAAACTTCTACAAGTATGTATTACATAGAGCATATAGCCTATGTACTCTATGTGCCTATGTGTTTAGATAAAAATCCAATTGTGTTCTTTAATTTTGTCCAAGCACTTACTTACCCTATAGCTTTTCGGCAATCCTCCCTCTTTTTTATTACTTTTGCAAAAAAATACAAAAGTATGTCTAAATTTAAGTCTACCCATCTTTCCAGTTAGCTACCCAGCCTCCCCTATTAGGCATTGGTTAACCAATACCAGTGCCCTTTCAGCATTCATTATTTTATTCTCAACCGATGTGTATTACTGTAAGGCGCAGAATTGATTACCCTTAGTAACAAATTCTTTCTCTTTCGGTACTCATCAATCATTCAAAAACATGTTAGATAAATTAGGAGCTATAGAAGAACGTTTTCACTATTTGGAAGAACGCTTATCTGATCCATCCGTATTAAGCGATCAAAAAGAGTATACAAAAGTCAGCAAGGAATACAAGAATATAGAAGAGATTGTGAAGGTCTCTAGAGAATATAAGGAAGTGATGGGCAACATCACTACTGCCAAAGAAATGCAAGCAGAAAAGGACGAGGATATGAAGGCAATGGCTAAAGAGGAATTGCAAGAATTAGAGCCACAAAAAACAGCCTTAGAAGAAAAACTAACACTCTTACTGATTCCAAAAGATCCAGAAGATTCGAAGGATGTAATTGTAGAAATTCGCTCGGGAACAGGGGGAGATGAAGCTGCTATCTTTGCAGGGGATTTATATAAGATGTATACTAAGTACTTTTCTACCCAAGGTTGGAAAGTAGATGTGATCAATGTAACAGATGGTACCGCTGGTGGGTATAGTAAGTTAGTTTTAGAGGTTTCAGGTAATAATGTATTTGGAAAGTTAAAATTTGAATCTGGGGCGCATCGAGTACAACGAGTACCAAAGACGGAATCCCAAGGGCGAGTCCATACCTCTGCGGCTACCGTGGTGGTCATGCCCAAACTGGAAATGGAAGATGTCAATATTAACAAAGCGGATTTGAGAACCGATACCTTCCGATCTAGTGGTGCGGGTGGACAGCACGTTAATAAGACGGAATCAGGTGTTCGTTTTACGCATATTCCGACTGGAGTCGTTTCGGAAAGTACAGATGCACGATCTCAAATACAAAATAGAGAAATTGCTTTGCAGCGATTATATTCTAAAATGTATGACATACAAAGAGAAGCGCACCAAAACAAGGTAGCTTCTGCCCGAAGATCTTTAGTCGGATCAGGTGATCGATCAGGAAAAGTTCGGACTTATAATTATTCCCAGAATAGAATGACTGATCATCGAATCAATTTAACCTTATATAGTTTAGATAAAATTATTGAAGGAGATATTGCAGGAATTATTGAGGCATTGCAGGTTGCTGAAAATGCTAAGAAGTTAGAGGGTGGGGATGACGATTAAGTTTTAGAATGACGTAAGTAAGTATTCGGACAACTTAAACTGCTATTTTTAAACACATAGGCACATAGGTCACATAGTCTAGAAGCCTATGTGGTCTATGTGCCTATGTGTTTAGATAAAGTTTTATTTTAGTTTATAATTTTGTTTGACTACTTGTTCAAAATAAATAAATTGTTTTAAAAACGAATTTAATTACTTATTTTTGTTTTAAAAAAACTCCAAGATACAATGAGTGATACAACTACACCCCCTGATAACGAAGTGCTCGCTACTCAAGACGATAATATTATTTCCTTAAAAGGAATGTTCCAAGAATACTTCTTGGATTATGCCTCCTATGTTATACTAGAGCGTGCGGTACCAGCCATAGATGATGGATTAAAACCCGTACAACGCCGAATACTTTATTCCCTTAAAGAAAAAGACGATGGTCGTTACCATAAGGTAGCCAATATTATTGGACATACGATGCAGTATCATCCGCACGGAGATGCTGCTATTGGCGATGCTATGGTTCATTTAGGGCAGAAAGATTTGATGATTGACTGTCAAGGTAACTGGGGAGATAATCGGACTGGTGATAGAGCAGCAGCTCCTCGGTATATTGAAGCTCGATTAACCAAGTTCGCACTGGACGTTGCTTTTAATTCCCAAACAACGGAATGGCAATTGTCTTATGATGGTCGGAATAAAGAGCCGATGAATTTGCCAATGAAGTTTCCTTTGCTATTAGCACAAGGGGCGGATGGTATTGCAGTGGGTTTATCTACTAAGATTTTACCGCATAATTTTATTGAGTTAATCAAAGCTTCTATTAAAATTTTACAAGGTAAAAAAGTAAAAATCTATCCAGACTTTCAGCATGGAGGTATGGTAGATGTGGCCAATTATAATGGTGGAAAACGAGGCGGCAAAGTAAAGGTAAGAGCTAAAATAGATATCATTGATAAGAACACCTTAATCATTAAGGAACTACCTTATAGTGTGACAACTAGCTCGATGATTGATAGCATCATCAAGGCCAATGATAAAGGACAAATCAAAATAAAAAAGGTAACAGATAATACGGCAAAGCATGTAGAGATACTAATAGATATTCCATCAGATGCATCTCCTGAAGTAACGATGGATGCCTTGTATGCTTTTACGAATTGTGAAATTTCTATCTCTCCGAATGCTTGTATCATTATTGATGATAAGCCATATTTCTTGACGGTTGAGGAGATATTAGAAATCAATACGCGGGATACTAAAGACTTATTAAAGTTAGAATTAGAAATTAAAAAAGGGGAACTAGAAGAGAAATGGCATTTTGCTTGTTTAGAAAAAATCTTTATTCAAAATAGAATTTATCGAGATATTGAGGAGGCTGAATCTTGGGAAGAAGTTTTAAAAGCAATAGATAAAGGCTTACGAAAATATGTGTCTACGCCTAGCGACAAACCAAAGAAGAGTGACAAGCGACTTCGTTTATTGAGAGACCTTACGGAAGAAGATCTAGTTCGATTAACAGAAATTAAGATCAAAAGGATTTCAAAGTATAATGCCTTTAAAGCAGATGAAAAGATTGCAGAGATAGAAGAGATTTTAAAGCAAGTAAAACATGACCTTGCTAATTTAACGGATTATTCAATTGCTTACTTCGAGCGTTTATTAGCGAAGTACGGTAAAGGAAAGGAGCGAAAGACTTTAATTCAATCTTTCGATACGATCAAAGCGACAGAAGTAGTTGCCAATAATGCAAAGCTCTATGCCAATCTAAAAGAAGGCTTTATCGGGATGGGCTTGAAAAAGGATGAATTTATTTCTGAGTGTTCAGATATTGCGGAGATTATTGTCTTCCGTAAAGATGGTAAGTTTTTAGTTACTAGAATTTCTGATAAGGCTTTTGTTGGTAAAAATATATTACATATAGCTGTTTGGAAGAAAGGAGATGAGCGAACTACTTATAACGCAGTCTATGTAGATGGCAAGACTGGAAGGTCAATGATTAAACGTTTTAATGTTACCGCAATTACCAGAGATAAAGAGTACGATATCACCAAAGGAACTCCACGGTCAAAGCTTGTTTATTTTTCCGCTAATCCAAATGGCGAAGCAGAAACAGTTGGCGTGTTATTGTCTCAAGGTTGTAAGGCGAAGAGTAAATCATTTGATTTTGATTTCACCGAAATTGCTATTAAAGGTAGAGGCTCTCAGGGAAATATCCTAACGAAATATCCGCTCAAAAAAGTAACGTTCAGAACGGCTGGACAATCTACATTAAGTGCTATTAAGTTATGGGTAGATGAAAGCTCTGGTCGGTTAAATAGAGATGAACGGGGTATCTTCTTAGGAGACTTTGATACAGGGGATTTGATCTTGGTGATATACAAAGATGGTTCTTATAGCATGACAGATTATGAAATGTCTAATCGGTACGATACAAAAGAGATCGTTGCTATTCAGAAGCATGATCCAGCAATAGTCGTAGGTGCGATCTATTACGATGGCGAAAAAAAGAACACCTTAGTCAAGCGATTTAAAATAGAAACTACTACGACTGGAATCAAGTATCCATTCATCACGGAGAATAGATTGTCTAAGCTATTATATGCGACTATTGATACAGAAGCAGTAGTGGAATATACAATCAAGCATAATGGAGAAAAGCAAACTAAGGATGTCAATTTAGACCAATTTATAGATGTAAAAGGCTGGAAAGCATTAGGTAATAGGCTGATCGATCAGAAAATAGCTAGTGTCAAAGAGTTAAGCAGTAAAAAAAAAAACCAGTAATCCATAAAGTAAAGGAAGAACCAAAAACTTTAGGTACTTTCGATGTCGCTTTAGCAGCAGCTAAGAAACCTGTTGCTAAAGCGGCAACTAAACCCGTTACTAGAAAAACAACACCGAAACCCGCTGCTAAAAAAGTAACAACTAAAGCTACCACTAGAAAAACAACACCGAAACCCGCTGCTAAAAAAGTAACAACTAAAGCTACCACTAGAAAA
>JALZWC010000575.1 GCA_023300255.1 Saprospiraceae bacterium
AATGTAACACGACTCTCTGAGTTGTGCAAGCTTTTTATGAAAAACTAAATATTACCACTTTTTTATCTGACGCTCTATTTAGATCGTCAACTAAAAAAGAAGTAAACTGCTAACATTGTCCAAACCTTATCGTCGGGCTAACGCCGTCCGATGATAAGGTTTTCATCGCCATCGGACGGCGGTAGCCATCCGACGGCAAACTTGTAAGATTACCGCTTTTATATATGACGATCTATTAACTAAACCTCAGTACCTCTATCTTAGAGATCAATAGATCCACTGAAATTATTATCTCCTTTATACTTACCGTTCACCTTCGCACATTCATCTGATTCCAAAGAACGACCAAGTGCAGATTCATAGATCCGCGTATATTTTTTAGTAACCGTTTTAGATTGTTTCTTCCCATTTACATAGAAGTCATCTTTTGACAATTTGTAAGAAAACTGCTTACCTTCTTTCGTATAGCCATCTTTTACTAGTTCCTCATAGACCAATTTATGGGCTTTTACTTCAGGAATGTCTAAGACAACTTTAGCAATAGACATACCTAGCTCTGCGCCAAATCTACCCATTGATTCTCCAAAAGTACCCATTGATTCACCGAACTTATCCATTTCTTTTTCGAGTGTTTTTTCCCATTCTTCCATCTCTTCCTCATATTGTTCCGTCTCTTCCTCGTGTCGTTCCATCTCTTCCTCGTGTCGTTGCATCTCTTCCTCATGTCGTTGCATTTCTTCCTCATGTCGTTGCATCTCCTCCTCATGTTGTTCCATTTGATAAGTAGTAGTCTCGTCCATTAATTTTCCCAGCGCATCATTATTGAATATTTCCTCTAAGGAAATTCCAACATCTTCGTTAATAAAAATATCTTCCTCTAGTTCTTCCCCATTAATGGTTATAGAAGATTGATCAGTTGCATCTACTTTAATTCGGATAGGTTCTTTAGAATCTCCAGACTGGATGACTATAACCGTATTACCTTCTTGATCTACTTCTTTTGTAATGTGGCTTGTTCTTGTAGAATTACCTAGTAGTCGATTCGGTGGAACTGGAATAGCAGGTGCTACTGGACCTACTGGACTTGCTGGACCTGTGGGAGCAGAAGGAGGTGTTGGTGGAGTAGGGGAGTGCATTCGATTCCTAGAAGATGGAGTAGGAGGTGCAGGCACATTTTTCAAAGACGCTAACTCTTCTTGATAGTCATCCCAATTATTTTTAGGTATGATTTTGCCATCAATTTTTAAGTTGTTTACCTCACCATTTTTTGATTCAATTTCTACAGTTTTTCCATTAGAAAAATGATAGGAATAATGAGAAGAACTTTTTGATTTAGTAGGTATAGTATCTATTGAAGAAAGGGCCGTATTTCCAAATGGTTTTAGGTTATAAGCTAATTGCTCTAGCAAAGCAGTCTCGTTCTTATTAATATTTCTATCCGTATTTTGATTGACAATCGTAGTGCTATTCGATTCTTTAAAGTTAGTCTTTTTTGTTGGTGGTTCTGGCTTGGTATCCGCTTCCACTATTTCACTAGTATCTTTATCTAAAGGAGCAGTAGTAGAATTGGCATTTAGAGAAAAGAACAATACCAAAAGAGTCAGAAGGCTAGTTGCAATTAATTTTTCCATGAAGTTGGATTTTTTTTGTGGGTGATTTAATACACGCTGAATTCGACCTAATAGTTGATTTTTACGACCAGCAAAAGGCATAGCAAAACTAGGGGCAAGTTCATGTGCTAACTCTTGTAAGCGTAATAGTGCTTTGGCATAACTAAGAGAGTCGCCATTTAATTTGATGGCAATATCATCACAACAATGTTCTCGTTCTGTTTGGATTTGCCAAGATAACCACCAGACAGCAGGGTGATAATAAAATAGTGTTTCTATGATGGATTGAATAATGTTTACTAAATAATCATTCCTATAAATATGCGCTAATTCATGCGCTAAAATAGCTTCTACTTCCTGCGGGCTTAGTTGATTAATCATGCCAATAGGGAAAAGAATCAATGGTTTGAGATGACCAATAACTAGGGGCACTTTTACTAATTTGGATTCTGCTAAAGCTACGAATTTGTCTCCAGGTAACTTCTTAGACAAACTACTCAAAGTATCTAACCAAATGTTATCCATTATTTTAATACAATGGTGTCGCAAGTGTTGGATATAGATCAAACCACCTAATAAGCGGAGGAAAAATATAACAGCTCCCATTAACCATAAAGTAACAATTAATGGTAGGTGTTCATTAAAATAATTTTGAAAACCTTGAACAGAAGCAGCGGAAATAGCTTCTAATTCTATCCCCTCTACGGCTGCTGCTAAGTTAGCACTGATACCTGCAGTTAGGGGAGCGGAAAAGCTGGATTGGTACAAATACCAAAAGGTGCCAAAGGCTGCAATGAATATGGAGAATAGACCAAAGGCTGCAATATTATATCGAGTACGCGCACTTTTTTTGCGACAGGCTAATAGTAAAAAACCTGTTATAATAGCAATCAAAGTAGCTTGCCAAAGAGAATGCAAAACGGTCCAGCCAAAGGCTTCGATAAAGGAATCTGAAAAAAATTGGGTGATAACTTCCATTGTGCGAAAATTATTTTGTTTTGATTGAATAGTTACGAATTTATAACTACTCTTCGTTTTCAATTTTTTGAATCAAGGCTTTGATTTGATCCAATTCTTCTTTAGATGCAGTATTATTTCCTAATGCCTGCATCACTAATTTCATAGCAGAACCCCGAAATGTACCTTCCACAAATCTGTCTAATAATTGCTGCTGGGTTTGTTCCTCGCTAATAGCTGCAATATATATATGGGTCCGATTAGTGGTATCTCTATTCGCTAATCCTTTCTCTGCCATAATCTGCATTAGTTTTAGCGTAGTTGTATAGCCTACTGCTTTTTTAGTAACTAATATCTCATGTACAAACCGGACAGGCACTGGCCCATGCTCCCAAAGAATTTGTAAAATCTCCAATTCCGATTCTGTCGGTTTATTGATTGACATAGTGATAAATTTATATCTACGAATGATTTCGTATACAAATATATACGAAGTCTTTCGTATGTCCAAATTTTAATACGAATAATTTCGTACATAGTAAGATTTGTTAAAAATATCTTCTTCTATAGTTGGACAATTAATAAGGTGGATGGTGGAATTATTTGCGAAATACTAAGATATAAATATGCAAGACTGCGCACCAATTCTTTTGATGAGTGGAGGATAATCATCGACTAATGATGGGAGTAGCGTGGGGAATCCTTAAATAAATTGAGTGTAAAACAAAGTTGGGGCAATTTCCATCTAATTGGTCCGATCACTTCTAAAGGCTGACCGCTAATAGCTTTGAATCATACGTAGCCGCCAAATTCATTTGGCAGGCTCTGGCTACCCGTCTAACATTATTCACTACTGCTCAGCCCCCGCAGGGAACCCACC
>JALZWC010000576.1 GCA_023300255.1 Saprospiraceae bacterium
TCTACTCTACCCTCTTTAGCTTTAAGTGCTAATTGTGCATCAGCCAACATTGGACGGCCCATAGAAACAATGTCTGCATGTCCTTTTGTTAGAACGTCCTCCGCCACCGCTGGCATATTGATTCGATTACTTGTTATTAAAGGAACTGATAGTTCTTTTCTCAATCGACCTGTCACACGAGTAAAAGCAGCCCTAGGGACTCTGGTAGAGATTGTCGGCACTTTAGATTGATGCCATACAAAGTGGGTACTAATAATATTAACGCCTACGCTTTCAATGGCTTTACCCAATGCAACCACTTCTTCCCAAGCGCTCCCATCTTCCATCAACTCCATTGCCGCTATTCTATAAATCAGTATAAATTGATCGCCTACAGCAGCTCTTACTCTTTTTACAATTTCAATTGGAAAACGCATACGGTTCTCATAAGTCCCGCCCCATTGATCGGTTCGTTGGTTCGTTTTTTCTAATAAAAAAGTACTCACTAAATAGCCCGCAGAACCAATAATTTCTACGCCATCATAACCTGCCATTTGTGCTAATTTAGCACATCGCACAAATTCTTCTATCGTTTCTTCTACTTCATCGCCAGTCATTTCCTTCGGTTCGATCCGATTGATTGGAGAACGAATACCCGAAGGAGATACCGCATCAGGCGTTTTTGCTAGCGGTCCAGCATGTAGAATTTGCATACAAATTTTACAATCACTCGCTGCATCATGTACCGCATCTGTAATCCCTCGATGCATTGGCACTTGCTCTAGAGAAGTAAAACCTTCTTCTTTTGGAGAAACAATGCTACGCGCACTTGGTGCTATTCCACCAGTAATAATCATCCCTACTCCTGCTGCTGCTCTTTCGGCAAAGTAAGCTGCTAATTTTTCATAACCGCCTTCTGCTTCTTCCAAACCCGTATGCATGGAGCCCATTAAGATTCGGTTTTTTATAGTGGTGAAACCAAGATTTAGTGGTGTAAATAATTTGGGGAAGTAAGGATTGGGTATTTTATCTTTAATCATACGTGTATTTATTACATTTTAAAAACGATGTTACATCTTAACATACATCAACAACAAGTATAGTAAAAAAAATACAGCTAGAGTCTATTTATTAAAATATTTGAGTATTTTACTTTCTAATATAACTAACCGAATCACAATATGCCACATCCAAGACAACACTTACCTGCATTAGCTAATAAACCCGCTTATATAATGGCAGATACGGGGCAATCTGTTAGCTATCAAGAATTAGAAGACCAAGCCAATCAAGTAGCCCATGCATTTAGAAAGCTAGGCATACAGTCAAAGGATCATGTTGGAATGATGCTAGAAAACCATCCTAAATTTATGGTGATTGCTTGGGCGGCTTTTAGGTCTGGTATCTGTTTGACTCCTATCAGCCATCATTTGTTAGCCGATGAAACCGCCTATATATTAGGAAACTGTGAAGCAAAATTGTTTATTACTAGTAAGAAACTAGAAGGCATCGGATCAAAAACGGCTCAAAAGGCAAGCACCGTTACTCATTTTTATATGTTGGATGGAACAACCGATCAATATCAATCCTTTGATGAGTTAATTAAGTCTTGCCCAACCACTCCTATTGAGGATGAGTTACTAGGTAATGCTATGCTCTATTCCTCAGGTACGACTGGACAGCCTAAAGGAGTATACATTCCTCCACCAAGCGAAGATGTTTTGGTGATGAGTCCTGTGTTAGTCGCAATGGGAGAAAATTTTAAATTTGGACCGCATACCACATATTTGTCCCCTGCTCCATTGTATCATGCCGCTCCATTTTATTACAATATGGTTACCATGATGTTTGGGGGTACTTCGATTATAATGAGTAAGTTTGATCCTGAAAAATCATTAGCCTACATTGAACAGTACAAAGCCAATTATAGTCAATGGGTACCTATTATGTTTGTGCGAATGTTAAAAATGGATGCAGCTATAAGGGAGAAATATGATGTGAGTTCTATGAAATTAGCCATGCATGCTGCGGCACCTTGTCCGATTGAAATAAAAGAAAAAATGATTGATTGGTGGGGGCCTGTCATTTTCGAATATTATGGAGCGAGTGAAGGGATGGGTATGACGGCTATTACTTCTCAAGAATGGTTAGCACATAAAGGTTCTGTAGGACGAGCAATCGTAGGAATTCCTTATATATTAGATGAAGCAGGAAAAGAATTACCTGCTGGTGAAATTGGAGATGTGTATTTTACGGGTGGCAATGAATTTGAATATTATAAAGAGGAGGCTAAGACCAAAGCAACTTGTTTGGCTGATGGAAAAAGAAGTGTGGGCGATGTGGGATACTTAGACAAGGATGGCTATCTATATCTAACGGATAGAAAGAACTTCACCATTATTTCTGGCGGCGTTAATATCTATCCACAGGAAATTGAAAACCATTTAATCAATCATCCCAAAGTGGCTGATGTAGCCGTATTTGGTATTCCTAATGAGGAGTTTGGTCAAGAAGTTAAGGCCGTCATACAGCCTAGTAATTGGGCAGATGCTGGGGAGGATTTAGCTATTGAATTAACCGCTTTTTGTAAAGAAAAATTATCTAGAATTAAGATACCTCGTTCCTTTTCTTTTGATCCAGCATTGCCTAGAAAGGATAATGGAAAATTGTATAAACGACGAATTGTGGAGCAGTATAGTGAATGAAAAGAAGTCAGCGGTCAGACCGTTTTACTGTCAGAGGTCAGATTTATGATGTTGACCATTTTAGTATTTTTTTTAACCACATAGGTACATAGAGCACATAGTAGGTAGAAACTATGTGCCCTATGTACACTACTGGACATTTTAAAGAACAGAGAAGCGAGAGCAGAGAATAGAGACAGATTTCGTTTAAAAAGGGACGAAATTTCGTTGTCTTCTAATCGAA
>JALZWC010000577.1 GCA_023300255.1 Saprospiraceae bacterium
TGATCTAATTCTAATGGAAATGGAACAAAGCCCCATAGTAAAGAGAATAGACCTAATACAATTAATGTATCGTGGAATAAGGCGGCAACTGCACCTGCACTATATTGCCACTTGTTGAATCGTAAGAAGATATATAAGAAGATCAATAATAAAGCGAAGATCGCTGCATAGATGGAACTCTGCTTAATATCATCTGCAATCGTTGGACCTACTTTACTAGAGCTAATTACTTTAGTGCCATTAGAGTTAGGAGATTTAAAATCAGCCAAACTAGCAGTAACACCCAATGTAGCCAAACCTTCATGCAACTTCTCCATTACTTGGTCAGCTGCTTGCTCATCTGTTTCGTTTACTAAGTAATCCGTAACGATGGCGAAAGTATTATCTGTATCTACTTCTTTTACAACTGGTTCTGATCCGAAAGGTGTTGCTAATGCTTTTCTGATTTGATCCGCAGAAACATCTCCTTCTTGGAATTGTACATTATAAGAGTAACCTCCACTGAAATCTACCCCTAAATCAAAACCTCTAAAAGCCATAGAAGCAATACCAGCTATCAACAAAACACCAGAAAGTACATAAGCCATCTTTCGCTTACCTAACCAATCAATGTTAAGATTTGCAAAAGCATTCTTAGAGAAACCAGTCCAGAAAGATAATTTGTTACCCTTATCTATTGTCCACCAGTCAATCATTAAACGACCAACCAATACGGCAGTAAATAAAGAGGATAACACACCAATGATTAAAACAATCGCAAATCCTTTAATTGGACCGATACCGAAGTAAGATAAAACGATCGCTGTTAAGATCGTTGTTACATTCGCATCAATGATCGCAGAATAAGAATGCTGGAAACCATCAGAGATAGAAGCCAACATAGTCTTTCCTTCTCTTAATTCTTCTCTAATTCTTTCGTAGATGATCACGTTCGCATCAACCGCCATACCAATCGTTAAGATGATACCAGCGATACCAGGCAAGGTTAAAACCGTACCCAAAGATGCCAATGCACCGAATACAAAGAATAAGTTTAATAATAAAGCGATGATAGAAACGATACCAGCAGATCCATAATAAAAGATCATGAATGCTAATAATAATCCGAATCCAACAATCAAAGAAGTGATACTTCTTTTAATATTATCAGAACCCAAAGATGGGCCTACAACTTGCTCTTGGATAATTTCTGTCTTAGCAGGTAACTTACCAATTTGAAGGATACTTGCTAAATCATTAGCTTCTTGCGTAGAGAAGTTACCAGTGATTTGTGTATTACCTCCTAAAATTGGATTGATTACCCGTGGAGCAGAATATACTTTTTCATCTAAAACGATGGCTACTTCTCGGTTGCTATTTTGAGCAGCCTTAGTAGTCATATCTCCCCAAGCTTTTGCACCAAGGTTGTTCATCATTAGAGATACGGCCATTTCCCCTGTTTGTGGATCAGGCGTTGCTCTTGCATCTGTTACAACATCTCCTTCTAATGGTGGCTTCGTACTACCTCTTCTAGTTTTTACAGCATATAGCTCATAATTACCAGTAGACTTGCCATTTTCATCGTTACTAGGCTTTGCAGACCAACGGAATTTTACATCCTTTGGGAATAAAGCCATCACTTCAGGCTTTTCTAGTAATGCGGTGATCGAACTTCTACTACTTTTAGCAGCTGTACCCATTACCGCTTGTGGTGCGCTTAATTGACCACCACTAACTGCATTTAGGTTGAACTGACTCAATAAAGGACCTGTTCCAGCAGTAGGTGTAACAGATCTTTCGTTTACAGTCTCTGTAGAGTCTGTAATATTTCCAGCATCATCATATACATAAGCATAAGTAGTGTCATATACTGTTTCTGCAACGATTGCTGTACCAGCAGCTTTCGCTAGTACATCATTTGCAGCCATGAAAGAATTGACAATACCTGCATCTGTTACTCTATAAGTATCCCAAAACTCCAACTTAGCCGTAGCTTGAAGGAAGTTTCTAGCACGCTCTGGATTATCCACACCTGGTAATTCTACCAAGATTAAATCCCTAGCCTCATCCAAAGAAACGTTTGGTTGAGTAACCCCAAATTCATCAATCCGATCTTTCAAACGTTGGAAAGTCAATTTCACAGTTTCATCCGCTTTTTGGCGAATAACCCGTGCCACTTCCCCGTCAGAAGAATCTAAATTGATTCCATCATTGGTTGTTAAGGTCTTATTTCTTGTGAATATAGATGCTAACTTCTTACCACTAGCAATCTTTTGAAATTCCCGTACAAATAGGGAAACATAGTCCGATTGAGCATCTGCTTGTGCTAAGGACGCATTTTCTAACGCAGCTAAAAAAGTGGGGTCCTTGGAGTCATTGGCTAAAGTGAGCAAAAATTCCTTCAAATCTACCTGTAAAATAACACTCATTCCACCTTTCAAATCCAGCCCTAGGTTCAGCTGGCTTCTCTTTAATTCTTCGTAGGTGAAATCTTTTAGTAATGGAATACTAAAGATTGTTTGACTAGACATTGAGTCTAGGTAGGCTAATCTAGCACTACGCTCGGCATCCTCTTTATCCCCACCAACAAAGTTGGCAGCAACTTGTTCTGCGTGACTTTCAGCATCACGCTCTACATTAAGCGTTGGGATTACCAGTAAAAACTGGTATAAACACACCAAAAACATAACAATCAAGAAAAAACGAATAGTTCCTTTTCCTTGCATGACTCGATACTTTTTTAGAAATGATTTTTGGAGAAAGCTGCTACATGAGCTTCAATAGATAAGACAATATTTGCGTTTATATTGATCCAATGAAGCAAAGTTTTTCTAAGCAAAGTCCTCCGTAAAAAAAATTTAAGGTTAGAAAAAAACTGCGCAAATATAAGGATTTTACACTTATACAACCTCTTTTGTTACAATATAGTAAGGCTAAGGTGTAAAAAAGGTAAGGTATTGTTGTTAGCTGTTGAGCGTAAAATTATATATCTTATTTTTAATAAGGTCTAAACAATTGGTTAATAAGAGGTTAATGGTTTATATGAAGAATATGGCTTTAAGCTATAATTCAATTAATAAGCTACGATTATACCGTTAAATATTTATTAGGCGAGATAGTCGTCAAGTAAAGTAAAATTTGGAATAGCTTTTTGTAAAGATCTTAAAGTAGCTTTACAAAAAGATACTTTAAATTTAACTTATAAAATTTAACTTATATGTTTTTTTGACAAGATTATCCAAATCATAAAAGTAGTTGATACTTCTTAGGAATGAGGGATTAATAAATTACACAGTTAAACGAGTCTATTTTCATCTCTGGCAAGGCAAAAAACGTAGGCGATGCCCAGCATCGGCGAGGCTTTTTAACGAAGCCAGAGGTGAAAAGAGCGAAGGATAACTGTGTAATTTATTAGTTCGTCATTCCTTACCTCTAAGATAGGAAGAACATCAAGTATAACTCGCTTTGTGTCTTCGTGACTTTGTGGCAATGTCAACCAACTAGATAAACTTGTCGTTTTTTTATAAAGAAAACCAATAATTCACCTTAAAAACAAGGGCTCTATTTTTAGGACCAAATTCACTAATTCTAAAGCTATCACTAGTGTCATCTGTTTGCACTAAATAATTATCTGTATATACTAAGAAAACATCAGACATTGGCGCAAATCGCCACTGTATCCTACTATTTATATTGAAATTTTCTGCTTGCGTATTATATTGTAGGAAAGTGGTCCAGAATAGATTATTGGAAAAGCTGATTTCTACTTTTGGACTAATGGAGTAGAGTATCCGTTCTCCAAAAGGATCACCAAATTGTAAATTGTTGTAGGCAAAACTGGTCCCAAAAGTTCCCCAAGGTTGTACTCGGTAAGATAACGCTACTTCTAGGCCTGTCCGAGTACCGCTATAAAAACCACCTAAATTAGTCGTTATTTCATAACCAAATGCTTTTCTTCCATCTGACCTATATTGTATACGAAGGGCATTTGTATTATACGTTTGTGCAGGAAGTGGTTCATCTGCTTCATCTGCTGTGAAAGTAAATGGAAAGAGCAGTGTGTTTTCTTCATTATTATATTCAAAACTTAGAGATTTTCTTCCTCTAAAACTAAGCCGATATCTAACTCTAATAGATTGGCTAAGCGCATCATGATTGTCATTTCTAACAAGTCTATTATAGGTAGCACTAAATGTTTGAGAGTTCAGATCTTTTTGTGCTTTAGAATAGATGGTATAGTTCAGATCTGTAAAAAAGGAGCCATACCCCACTCGGATAGATGTGTCTCTAACAGCATCGTAATGATCAATTCTATCTAAAAAGCCCATATCTAAAAAGAAATTTTCTCTGACTTGATACCAATTAATCGTTCCAGTAAAATTTCTGCCTTGTCTCCTAACACCTATTTTGTAATAGTAATTCTCATCACTAATGTCTGGTTTGAAAGAATGATTATATCCCGTCCAAGCCAACCACTTATTATTATTTGATTGATAATTAAATTCCAATCCAGCATTACGGCCATAATCATCTCCTTGAAATTCACCATTTTGCATGGCTTGTCTATTTGTTATAAAACCTTTTACAGTAGAGCGGCCAAATACATTTTGATGAAAGGTGGCTGTGGAATAGTTTTGGGCTAGAAAATCATCAGAAGCTCTTGTTTGCATATTTAACAAACCCACTCTTAAATTTTTGGTAGCGTTCCCTGTAAGACGTAGACCATACACTATAGGAATAGAATTCCCGTCTTCATCCAAACCAATTCTTCTAGAGAAAAAAGGTCTTGCAGGGGTATTACCAAAATTTTCAAAAATATCTCTGTTTTCTAAAAAGAATAATCGCTGCTCTGGTAATCGAATATTAAATCGAGTCAAATTAGTTACTTGCTCATCCACTTCTACTTGTGAAAAATCTGGATTAACGGTGATGTCTAAATTTAAAGAAGAAGTAACGGCTACCTTTGCATCCAAACCTACACTAAAACCATTATCCGTAATAGTTGGAATTTCTTCAAAATCTTTCGAATGATTACCAGAAATATAGGGAATAGCAGTAATATTTCCTTTTGCTTTTTTGGGTGCTTGGTCCCAAATTAATGCGCCCGTATAGTTGAGATCTAAGCTTCTAAATTGTACAGGAATGGGCGACCAAACATGATAACTATTATCACTCATTTCACTTCTAACAAAATTAACCCCCCATATTTTTTTAGTTTCATCATATCGTAAAGTCTTAAAGGGAATAGCAATTTCGGCTATCCAATGATCGCTAGAACGGGTAGTTTTGGCAAACCATTTATGATCCCAATCATCACTAATACCGCTACCCCTTGTTCCTCTTGCACCAGTGTTACCTGTAACGGTTGCCTCCATTTGTACGCCATAAGGACTCACCCCAAACGTAAAACCATTTGTTTTTTGATTGACGGGATCAAGTACGATTGCAAATCCATCACTGCTCCAAAATCCGCCATCTCGTTTTAGAGATTGTACGATGGCTCCATTATCATCAAAACACTTTGCTGCAATGTAAAGGAAGTTATCATCATAGGTCATTTTGACTTCTGTTTGCAACTTTGATTGCGCTCCATCGCTTGGGAAATTAATCCAAAAATTAGTTGCAATAGCGGCGTCTTGCCAAGTAGATTCTTCTAAAAGACCGTCGATCTTGATTTTATCTTGTGCTCGCTTGATATTGAGTTGGTATTCCTCTTGGATGGTGCCGGGGTCTGTATGGGCATAGGTGGTGTGAGCTAATAGAAATAGTAGTAGGTAGAATGGGTATTTCATTTTCTATAATAATAATCTTAGTTGGTTTTTATAAGAATAGAGAAGCGAGAGCAGAAATATATTTCGTTTAAAAAATGAATAAATTCTGTTGTTTGCAAACGAAATAGGTCTCTATTCTCTATTCTTATTCTCTGCTCTCCATCCTAATTACATCGTATAAAAATCGGTTCCGTAGTGACTCGATTGCTTTCATTGCCAGCCCGATCCATAATATAAATATCATAGGTAACCGTATCAATTGGGAATTCGGAAGAAGGTTGACAAGGCGGCAGTCCATTTTCGAAGATACAACAATTAGGGGGTGCTACAAAAGAAATCTCTCCAGAGATCCCTTTACCAACTCCTTGTTGCCCAATAAATGGAAGAACAAATCCAGGCTGTAAGAAATCAATTCTATTATCTATTATAAAAATATCGACACTGTCCATTCCTTGACGACCTAGATCACCATCGCCATCGGTGAAGGAGATCGTTATCATTGCCGAATCGGCTCTAATAGCACTTTGGTTAATTGTGTTATTAGAGATGCTTTTATAAGTAATGATAGGTTCCAATGGAAAATCTGGTGGATTAGCGCAAGAAAATAGAATAATAGAAGTTGCGATAATCAGAATATAATTAAAAGATTTCATAGGCTGATTTGTAATTTGGTTTAGTCATCTTTTATGGAGGTAAATATCCAGCAGTTCCCAAATTAGAAGGAGTGTATAGCCTTTTTGTCCCGCAACTTCCCGTTTTAATTCGACAATTAAAACGGGAAGTTGCGGGACAAAGCCTTCTCTAAAATGGGAAC
>JALZWC010000578.1 GCA_023300255.1 Saprospiraceae bacterium
AAAAAGAACCGTAGCCCAGCTATGCTTAGTTTTTCAGAATTCCTTAGAGTAAAAAATGACTAGCTTAAAACGACCAATTTATTCTCACTCTTTGCCTAAGTACACTGTAACAGAAGTTATTTTATATTTTGGCGAGTGCATTTTGAAACAAATCAAGGCCTGTTTAGCTAGCCAGATAGACGTGAAGACCGATAATAGTCTTAGCTACTTGAGGAATGAACAACGAAGAGTTGTCTCAAAAGGCGCCGACAAAATGGAAATAAATTTCTGTTACCGTGTACTAAGAGGGAACAAATAAATAAGATAGCTTATTTTAACTCAACCTTAAAGTCAAAAGTGAGACCGCATAGCAGATTCTACGTCCTAATAATAACGGACGATGATCAGATGCGAGTTTTGATTTCTGAAAAAATCTCGTTTGTTAAAAAAAAATTAAATAAATATGAAGCGATTAGGAAAATTCTTATCAGTCGCACTGTTGTTAGCAGTTGGACTATTCTCAACCAATGTGTCGCATGCACAGTGTGAAAAATTTACAGAATCTTCTGATGCAAGTGCAGCAGAAACTGCCCATGTATTATATAGAGATGCTGTAAAGCAAAAGATGTTTGATGAAGCTTACGATAACTGGAAAAAAGTTTTTGAATTAGCTCCAGCAGCGGATGGTGCAAGAGATGTACACTATACAGATGGTATAAAAATATTAAAGCACAAATTAAAAGCTACTACAGATGAGGCAGAACAAGCAGCTTTAAAAGAACAGATTGTAGGCTTATATGATGGTGCTATCGCTTGTTTAGAAAGTGGTGCTATCAATTTAGGAAAGATCACAAAGGAAGACCGAATAGCTTTTCACTTAGGTAGAAAAGCATTTGATCAGTTTTATGATCTTAGAACTCCATATGTTGATAATATCAAAACCTTAGCTACTGCTATAGAAAAAGGTGGCTTAAATACAGAGTATACTGTATTATATCCTTATGCTTTTATTGCTGTTCGTCAATTTATTGATGAGCAATTAACAAAAGAAGAAGCAAGAGCCATTCATGCTGAATTAGGTAGAATTACCGATCATAATATCGCTAATAACGAAAAGTACAAAGACTATTATGTACAAACGAAAGCTTCTGTAGAAGGAGAATTTGCTCAAATAGAAAGAAATATTTTTGACTGTGAATACTTCGTAGAAAAGGTTCGTCCTGCCTATGATGCTAATCCAGATGACAAAGAAGTATTAAGAGAAACAATTACTGTTTTGAAAAAGCAAGGTTGCCAAGCGGGTGTTCCTTTACTGGATGAAGTAGAAAAGAAATGGGCAAAGTATGCTGCTTCTGAGAATGCTTCTAGACAAGCAAATTTTGAAGCTAGTAATCCAGCATTCATGGCAAAGAAAGCTTATGATGCAGGAGATTTCAATGGTGCAGTTTCTAAATACGAAGAAGCATTAGCTTCTGAAACAGACCAAGCTAAAAAAGGAGATATCTTATTCCGTATCGCTTCTATCCAAGGTAGAAAATTAAAGCAATACAGTAAGGCTAGGTCTACAGCGCTTAAAGCAGCTGCTGCAAATCCTTCTTCTGGTAGACCTTATATGTTGATTGGTGACTTATATGCAAAGGCTAGTAGAACTTGCGGTAAGGATGGTTATTCTAGAGGCTTAGCAGTATTGGCTGCCATTTCAAAATACAGAAAAGGAAAATCTGTAGATCCATCTGTTTCAGAAGAAGCTAATAAGAAAATTGGTACTTATAAGAAATCTATTCCTACTAAGGAAGATGTCTTTATGAGAAGTATGCAAGGTGGTAAAACAGCTACGGTTGGTTGTTGGATTGGGGAGAAAGTGAAAGTAGAATATCAGTAGTAGTTACTGGTAAGACTAAATAGCTTCTTAAAATAGGGCTTGCAATTGAAGAATTGCAAGCCCTATTTTTTTTGTACAGTGATTTCCGCTGGCGCAAAGGCTGTGCCTTGTGCCTCCTATCCATAAGGCTCCGCCTTATATAAAAAGCCAATATTTTCTAACTTATTTTGTTTAATAGTACAGTTAAGTTGAATAAAAACAGAAGGTAAAACCTTCATTGATAGGAGGCACAAGGCACAGCCTTTGCGTCAGCGAAAAGAAGCTGTTTTCACAATTGAAAAGCAATATCTAAAACGGCTACATCTAACAAACCTTCTCCTGTTTCATAAAAAAAAGCGCTACTATATAACCAATCCTGAGGTTGCGCTACGAACCCTGCCCTTACTGGATTCAGATGTACATATTGTAACTTCTGTAAAATCACCTTTTTAGAATACAATAAAATAGGATGATTATTAGATTGCCATACTTGATAAGTTTGTTGATCTTTTCGACCGTAAGCATGATAATTAAGTACATGCAGCAGCCATTTTCGACGGCTTTCCAAATAGTTTCCATCTTGTAAATATCGAATAATAGCTTTTGCCGTATGTGCTTTAAAATCTCTTAGCACACTAGATAATTGAAAAGACGCTTGCGTACTAGCTAGTAAATGCAAATGGTTTGGCATAATTACATAAGCATGTACTAATAAACCTTTGTTAGCAATACAACGTGAGTTTTGGATAAGTGCAAGGTCTGGAAGACCGGCTCTGTTTGTAGAAAACATTGATAAATCCTTGCAAACAAAGGTCTGGAAGACCGACCCCG
>JALZWC010000579.1 GCA_023300255.1 Saprospiraceae bacterium
ACATTAAATAATAGATAATATTTTAAATTATTTTTGTTTTTTATTACGTATTAACTATTTTTTACATGAATATTGTAAATGTCTTTTTTACAGTATTCTATGAATGTATTATTTTTTTAATATGTTTAACATTATATTTTTTTATAATATAAATGATTGATTTACAAATGATTAAAAGTTTAAATAAGTCTTTTCTGGCACAAATATTGAACTTTCCAGTAATGTAAAACAAATCAAGTTTTTAATTTAATCTTCCAGTTATTTTATATTCCAAGGGTACTTCCCTTCATGCACACCAGTATTTTTACACCAGTTTTCTACACCAGTTAATTTTAAGATGATAGGAGTCGAAAAGACTTCGTAGGGTATAGCCGCTTCATTAGATCTGATTTCCATTGATGATCCTTGTGGCAACTATATTATGAGCAACTGATTTCCAATTTTTATTATAGAAATTGATCTCTTATTTATTGAAGTATTGACTTCAATATCGAGAGAGAGGTGAGTCTTTTCGCTACCTATTATCCCACTAGGCTTCCTGCCTCAACAGCGCATATAAGTGTGATTTAATTATAATAAGTGGTTTATTATCAATTAGTAATAGATTCAAAGGTTGGCGGATGTATCTGACAGTGCGCTGCCAACCTGAATCTACTTCAACACCATTCCTTACGAATTTATCCAGTTAATATTTTAAAGAATACTTCTCTTTAGCCTGCGATTGCAGTACTAGAGGTAGAATTCTTACAGTATATAACAATCCAAATACATTTTTATAATCCTATGAAAAAGGAGGTCGCCTAATTGATTTGGGCGACCCTTCATTTATTGATTTGAACCTATGATCGAATGGTATTGATTGGTTTAAAGAATACCTCTATCGATCTATAAAATATATAACAGCATAAAGTTAAACCGATTATTATTGTTAATAAAGAAGTTGTTTAGAACTTCTATTCAAGCCATTAAATTTTATGAAACACACATTGTTAAATTTCAAAAAAACACGCTACTGGCGTTCCTTTGAGGCACTGCGTTTTATGGGAATGATTATTCTTTGTCTTGCTTTTACAAGTTCTTTAACTGGTCAGAAGGAATTCGGCCCGGGTACGGGGAGTGGCTCTAGTCGCTGCGGTATTAGCCACGGCTTAGGTATTCTTTCAACGGGTAGTCCATTCTATAACGACGATCCAACAGATGGAAGAATAGAATATGTTGCATGTCCTATAGACACTAATAAACAAATAGTAAAAGTATCCATAAGCATGTTTGATGTAGCTCCTGGAGATACACTTACTATCTATGAAGGCTGTGGGATTACGGATATTATTGTAGCACAGACTTATAAAGGGGGGATAAATGCCCGTGAAGCTTTAGCTTCTTCTTGGTTTCAACCAAGTTGTGATAGTGGGAGTGGCTGTCTAACTTTCGTATTTGCTCCTGATGGCGATTCTAATTATAAAGGACAAGGGGTGGGCTTAGAGATTGACTGTACAGAAAGACCTGTAGTTATTGAATGCCCTGCAACAAATATCACGATACCAAGTGCCTGTGGTATTAATAACTCCAAGAGTGTCGCTGCTATATACACTATTCCAAAACCTACGACTACTTGTAGTTATGACGCATTAACGATGCCTTCTAATTTGAGGGTAACAACTACAGTAACACCTTTTACCGAGATGGAGAAATCAAGTAGAACAGATTTAATTGCAAATGGAGATTACATAGATGTAGATGAAAGTAACAATTTATCCCCAGGAGATGAAATCTTTCTAGTAATGGGAGAGTATACTTTTTCCTATGACTATGCGCTGATTTCTGATGAAATTGAGTCTTGTACTTTCACAGTTACGGTCGGTGAAATTCCACCAGTTTGTAACAATCAAATAAACATTAGTTTAGGTACGGCTACTTGCGCTGCAATAATAGATGCAGATATGATGATAGAAGGAGATGGCTGCTGGGTTGGATATGAGGTTAATATAATGGATGGTATTGATGCAGGAACGGATACTATGACCTATGCCAATGTAGGAAAGAAAATAGCTGTAGAAGTAGCTACGCCAAGTGGTAATAAATGTTGGGGCCTTGTATTAGTAGAAGATAAGGCACCACCTACATTTACTTGTCGAGATACTGCGATTTATTGTGGAGTGGACTTGAATCCTGAAATCTCTAATCTATATCCAACGGATGGTAAAGATTGTATGCCTTTTACTTTTGAATATGTAGATGGGTCTACTGTGAATTACGGATGCAGTGATGCTAGAAAGGGATCTTTAGCAGATACGATCGGTATACAGCAAAGAATGTGGACTGCCATTGATGAAGGTGGTGCTAGATCAGCTGTTTGTGTTCAAAATATTTATCTACTAAGACCTCGCCTAACAACTGCCAATATTGTATGGCCACAAGATACTATTTTGTATTGTGAAGATAATCCAGATATGGATCTTTCCCCTGCGATAACAGGTTATCCCCAAGCAGAGATAAATGGACAATTAATCAATTTAAAACCTACGTGCTTATTTGGGATCAATTATGAGGATATTGACTTTACGACAGATTGTGAAGGGATCGTAAAGATAAGTCGAAGATGGACGATCATGGATTGGTGTGGCAGTGGTAATGGTTTGACTGTATTTCCATCGCAGCCGCAAGTGATTAAAATGATCGATACAATCCCTCCTGTTTTGGTAGGGGAGCCACTTACATTAGAACATTTTTCTAGCCATGGAGCCTGTAGTGCGCATGTGATATTTCCTGCAATTAGAGTGGTAGATGCTTGTACGCCTTCTACGAGTTATAAAGTACAAGGGCCATTGTCTACCATCTTTCATACCGTAGGAAGTATGGCGCCTGATACGATGTGGAATGTTCCTTTTGGTACGCATGATTTTGTCTACATCGGAGAAGATGATTGTGGCAACGAAAAAAGACATACCATTAATATGGAGATAAAAGATCTAATTAGTCCTGTCGCTATAGTCGATGAACGATCTAATGTCTCCTTAACAAATGATGAAGATCAGACATGGGTATATGCTACTTCTTTTGATAATGGAAGTCACGATAATTGTGGAGTAACAGATATCTTAGCCAGAAGGATGCCTGATACGCCTATTTCCTCCTTACCTTATACGGACGCTGTTGGATTTACTTGTGCGGATTTGGGCGATACCATTATGGTACAAATTAGGGTATTAGATAAGTGTGGAAATATTGGAGAGAATATGACAGAGGTGATAATCGTAGATAACAACGGTGTTTGTGATTGTGACTTGATGACAAGTATTGAATCTTCAGCAACTGGAGTGGTTTGTGGAGGAGAGGAAGTTATGTTGACAGCTAGAGGAGGAGTGAATTATTCCTGGGCTGCGCCTATCAGTGTAGATACATTGAATAGTTTTACCTCAACAGTCCGTGTATCCCCAATGGCTACAGAAACCTATAGGGTCACTATCTCTAATAATTTTAATTGTCAAGTGGTAGATAGTATTACGGTCATAGGTAAGCCTATTCTTTCTGCTTCTATTCCAGCTGCTATTTGTAATAATTCAACTCCTTTATTGACTGTTACTGTTTCTGGAGGTACTGGTGATTATACTTACCTTTGGGAGGATGGATCTACTTCTGAGACTTTAGCTCCTATACCATTAACAGATCAAACATATACTGTCACCGTAACAGATGCCAATGGGTGTACTACGACTGCTACGTCTATTACTGTACCAGCAGTGCCAGTGGATTTACAGGTATCAGATTTAAGTGTATGTGTGGGAGGTACTACTACAATTGCTGCTTTTGATAGTACTATTAACAATCAGGCAGATTACACTTATTTGTGGAGTACTGGAGAGACGACTTATACTATTATGCCTACCCTAAATACGCCGACTACTTATCAAGTTATCGTTACAGATAAAGCTACTACTTGTAGGGAAGTGGGGTCTGTAGAGATTGATACGATTCCTTTGCCAGAACCATTCATTAAAGTGGATGATGTCAGAACAGATACGGTTATCTTTTGTCAAGGCGACATGATAAAGTTGTTTGCTTGCGGTGCTAGTAATTATGTGTGGAGTACTGGTGCTAATAAAGATTCTATTATAATAGAAAATGGAGGTACTTATATCGTGACAGCCACTGATGGTAATGATTGTACAGCTACTACTTCTATATTTGCAGTGGGGAATATTGCGCCAGAGGCATCCATAAAAGTGGGCGGAATAGAAACTAGTAC
>JALZWC010000580.1 GCA_023300255.1 Saprospiraceae bacterium
TTCGTTTAAGAAACAACGAAATTTCGTTAATTTTTAAACGAAAACCGTCTCTATTCTCTGCTCTCGGTTCTCTACTCTTTAAAATGTCCAGTAGTGTATGAAGTAGTAAGTATGAAGTCGTAAGACGTTGACAGCCAATGTTTAAAAAATCATAACGGTCTACTTTATTTTGACACTTGTACTAAGTACCCCAAAGTTTTATTGTTTTTCTACGAAGACATATCAAAATAATAAATTAAGTGTTTATGACTGCTTTTTAGCTTGTAAGAAATGCTAAAAAGAAACCATAGCTATGCTATTTTTTTAGCTTCCCGTCCATTTTGTGATTCAGGAGCTTACACTCCTATATATTACAAGCTAAAAGGATTAGCCCTTAATTTGTTATGCCCAATAAATTAAGACCAATCTATTATTTTCTTTTATTTATTCTTTACGACCGATTTTCTTAACACAAATATTACCATCAAATGAAGCACCTCCTATTCGTAGTATTCCTACCCTTTTTAACTATCTCCTTCGCTCAAAAAGATAAAGTCAAATTTGGAAAAATTGACCCCTTAGATTTTACTTGGGATAAATACCAATTAGATTCTAATGCACATGCCGTCGTTTTGTATGATCACGGAGATGCAGAATTATTTTATGATCCCTCTCGGAAGGATTTTTTTATTCGCTTTGAACGACATACCCGCATTAAAATTCTAGATAAAGCAGGAGCTAAATGGGCAGATCATGTCATTCCTTTATGGCAAACTAGTCAGAACAAAGAAAAACTAAACAAATTTAAAGCGGCTACTTACAATTCTTTTAATGGGAGAATAACCGAGACCCAAGTAGATAGGAAAGCTTTATTGGAAGAACAGGTTCATGATAATCAAGTCAATAAAAAGATTGCAATGCCTGACATTAGGGATGGAGCAATTATCGAATGGGAATATACTACAGTCTCTCCTTTTTTTTGGAATTTTGTAGACTGGCAATTCCAACATAGTATTCCTGTTCGATATAGTGAATTTAATACCGCATTTCCAGAATGGTTTTATTACAACAAACAATTCCGTGGCTATGATTTGGATTACTTAACCGTTAATGAAGAATCAACTGGAAATGGTGCTATTACCTCTAGCCAACGTCTTGGCTATGTAGAAAAAAGAAATAGATGGGTGACAGAAAACATGCCAGCACTCCAAGCAGAACCTTACACTTCTAATATTAATAACTACATGGTTCAAGTAGATTTTGAATTATCTGCTGTTCATTTACCAAATTCTATTGTTCAGAACTATACAAATACTTGGGAAGAAATCAATAAAACGTTGCTTGAGTCAAGTGCTTTTGGAGGGCAATTGAAAGGATCAAAAAGTAAATTTTTAGAATCGACAGTCAATGAATTAACTAAGACTATTGCATCTGATAAGGAAAAGGTCGCTGTACTTTATAATCACTTAAAAGAAAAGGTGGTATGGGATAAACGATTCAATAAGTATACTTCTCAGTCATTGAAAGATACTTATAGTAAAGGTAAAGGCAATGTAGCCGATATAAATTTACTATTCCGAGCGATGCTAACTAAGGCCGACATAGTCGCCGATCCTATTATTTTAAGTACAAAAGATAATGGATTATTAAATCCTTACTTCCCTTCTTCTAGACAGTTTAATTATGTAATTGTACAAGTTACTATTGAGGGCAAAAAATATTTGTTAGATGCAACAGAAAGAGACCTACCCATGGAATTACTACCTGTCCGTTGTTATAACGATAAAGGAAGATTGATTAAAGAAAATGCAACAGACTGGGTAGATCTTACGCCGACTGCTTCTTTTGGTTCGGCTGTATCTTTAGATCTTCATTTGAATGACGATTCGCAATGGACGGGTACGCTAAAAACGAGATCAACAGGTTATGCAGCAAGCAATGCTCGAGAAAAGATAAAAGATGCTGCCGAAGGGAAAGAAGTAGAATCTATTGAAGATAAATTTGATTTTGCTCAAATAGAAAATGTAACAATAGATGATAATAACAAGACTTTGCAAAAAGGCGCTAGTATCACTTTAGACAATGTGATGGATGGAGGCGATTTATTATACTTCAATCCAATGGCAATCAATCAAATTGAAGAGAATCCATTTAAACTCAATGAACGAAAATACCCAATTGATTTTAGCTACAAACGAAAACATATTTTTTCTGCTAAATATCAATTACCAGATGAATATACGATAGAAGAAATACCAGAAGATGTTACTTTTTCTTTACCTGAAAAAGCAGGCTTTTTTAGCTATAGTATCAAATTGACCGATGGTGCAATTAACGTGATTCAGCAATTAAGAATCAATAAAGATTTCTTTGGCGCAGAAGAATACCAAGCCCTCAAACAGTTTTATGATCTAATTGTGAATAAGCATGCAGAGCAGATTGTTTTGAAGAAGAAAACTTAGGGAAGTAGTAAGTAATAAGTATAAAGTAATAGGTATGAAGTAATAAGATGTTGACAATAAATTCTTAAAAGTCATAATGATCTACTTTGTTTTTGATGTTTCACTTAGGCAAAAAGTGAGAATAAATTAGTCGTTTTAAGCTAGTCATTTTTTACTCTAAGATGAAGGAGTGTAAGCTCCTGAACCGCAAAGCGGATGGGCG
>JALZWC010000581.1 GCA_023300255.1 Saprospiraceae bacterium
CTGTTTCTCCTTGATTTTGTGATACAAAATAGCTAAAAGACGTATATGATTGATTATTAATGTTTTCCAAACGATTCACCTTTATTCCCAAAAATTTAAATTAATTAAATGTCCCAAACATTTGAATATAAGATAGCGCAGATGCATGAGTAGAACAATTAGTCTTAAGACCAAACCTAGTAGTCCATAAGTCTAGGCCACTTGGCTAGGTTTGTTGGAAAGCACCTTAGAAACGCTTGGTTTGATAAGGTTTTTGTTCGGCACTGCTCGCAGATAACGTATTTATTTATCTGATATATTCTACTCACCATATAAAAAATAATGCTTCGCTATTGCGCCCTTACCAAACGGGATTATGTTTTTTAAATTCACTTAAGTTACATGCTCAATTATTAGCCGCAGGTATTCCCCATGAATATGAAGAGTTTGAAGGTAGCCACGAATGGGCTTATTGGGAAGAGCATCTGGAAGATAGTTTGTTGTTTTTTGGAGATTGGATAAGTGCTGCAGGGAGATATGATCACAAGGGCTACACAAATGATCTCTGCCTTATGGCTACCACAACATTATTGTTAACTGTTTCTCAAGTGGCTATAGCATTTACGATGGATAGCACAATCTGTCTAGGGGATAGTATATTATTTGATGGACAATTATTGACAGAAGAAGGAGAATATCGTGAAATTATCCGTTCTACTGATGGCTGTGATAGCATGACGACATTACTTAGGTTAAAGGTACAGCCGCCAGCAGAAAGTAGTATAAACACGGCATCTATATGTTACGGTGATAGCTTACAACACTTTGGGATCTGGTATTCTGAAAGTGGCAACTATTTCTATGAGGAAAGAGACCTATCAGGTTGTGTCACTAAATTAGACGAGCTTGTACTCACAGTAGGAGAAGCTGTGATGGAAAGAAGAAACAGTGAAGAAATCTGTTTTGGCGATTCCTTATTGTTTGCTGGCAGATACCTCAAGGAAGCGGGCAGTTACGCTGATACTTTAAAATCCAATAATAATTGTGACAGTACAATTGCGATTTTAGAATTATCACTTCTTCCAGAATATGTTACCCGTAATGAGACAATAATGTTATGTTATGGAGACAGTGTTATGATTGATAATATAAATAGAGGGACTACTGGTCTATATGTCTATTCTGACTATAATGCTACAAGAGGTTGCAAGACAGAAGAAATCCAAGTTAACCTAATTGTCTCAGCGATGTCCATAGAAGAAAGCAGAGACACCTTCTTCTGTCCAGGAGACCTGGTAATAATAGGAAATGAAACCTTTTCAGCGACGGCGTCAGCACAAATAAAACAGACTACAGCCTTAGGTTGTGATTCATTAGAAGTGAACTATAATCTTATATTTTCAGAACCTGCGAGGGCTGTTAATAAGGATACGGTTTTATGTGCATCGGAACTGCTCATCATTGATGGAACGGAAATCATATTGCCTTATCAAACCATAGACACCATGAAAAATAGGAGAGATTGTGACTCTATTTATGTAGAACATAGTTATGAAAAGGCTACGCCAATAGAACTGAGTAATCTGGCAGATACAATTTTTAGCTCTGTAGGGGATACCGTTACAGTAGATATAATAACAGCGAATATTATAACTGATATCGTTTGGGATCCCATCGAGCAAGTGGATAACCCATTTTCATTATCCACAGACCTATATGTAAATAGTGATGAAACCTATAGCATATACATTCAAGATGAACATGGCTGTGATACTACACTATCTATTACAATAATTACAGAGGCAAAAACCACAGAGATTTATATTCCCAATATTATAAGTACAACATCAGAATCCATAGACAACACCTTCTATCTCCAGACAGATAATGATTCGGAAGTCAACTATGACTTGAGTATTTATGACAGATGGGGAAACCTTATGTACATCAGAGAATCACTTACGGCTAACGACGCCAGCTCAGGCTGGGACGGTAGATTCAATAACCAGCTGGTAGCAGCAGGTGTCTATGTTTATCTTGTTAAGGTTATGGGGGAAGAAGGTGTTAGAGCGGGAAGTGTTACTGTGGTACGGTGATGAATAGGCCCTGAGGCGGTTTCCTAAAAGAGAAATAAAAAAAGCCCCAAAATGGAGCTTTTTAATAATTGTCTGAATAAGTAATCCTTAAGAGAAGAATTGCTCACTGATGATTTTTCCATCTTTTACTTCATACATACAGATCTCTGTAGACTTAGCTCTAGGTCTTCCTTTCATTTCGCTATCTACAGTCATTTTCATAGTGAACCAGTTCCCAGCAATTGTAGGCTTAGATATTTCCATGCCATATACTTTAGTGTTTTTAGCCCAAAATTCACCCTTCTTTTTAATGTTAGTTATCCCTTTGGTAAGTCTCGGTGTCCATCCAAATGGTTCTACACTTATTGCATCTTGAGCATAAAGTTCTTTCTGTGCTTGTGCCCATTTACCTTTTTTGCACAGGTCTACAAGTTGGTTGGCAATTTTTTGCGTTGTCATAATACTTTTGTTATGTTTTTTACTAAGAAAATTTCGTGTGCGAAGCTAATAAAAAAACCTAATAAGTATTGTTAAGACTTGCTAGTTGACTTGTTAAGATTGCACCTATAGTTTTAAAAAA
>JALZWC010000582.1 GCA_023300255.1 Saprospiraceae bacterium
ATAGCTGGGCTACGGTTCTTTTTTCAGGACTTCTTAGAGGGAAAAAGGGCAGGTTAAAATGGCTAATTTATTCTTACTCTTTGCCTTACAACTTCACAGTAAGTGCTTGGACAAAATTAAACGTAATTTTTAACCACATAGGTATATAGGCCAGATAGAGAATAACATCTATGTGCCCTATGTATCTATGTGGTTAAAAAAAATTCTATTGTGTTATTTATTTTTGTTCAACTACTTATTAAAATAATGAAATGCCATTGCATGTAAACGAAAGCTATCTCTTTTCCCCGTCCGCCTGACAGCAGTCGGGCGGGTCTACGCTCGCTTCTCTATTCTAAAATAGGATACAATTATAAACACAAATATTTATTTTCTCATTTTTATAACAAAAAAAAATGGGTGAAATATTGCTATTCCACCCATTTTTTCTACAAAAACTTAAGTTCAATCATGCTTGAAAGCAAGTCCTTATATTTTATTGTCTTCTTGAAGACGAAGAACTTCTTATTGAAGAGCTTCTAGAAGAAGAGCTTCTTGGAGAAGAAATGCTTCTTGAAGAACTTCTTCTTGGAGAAGAAATTTTTCTGCTAGAGCTTTTACTTCTTGGTGTAGAGTAGCTTCTGTTATTACTTCTTGTACTTCTATCGTAAGTTCTACTTCTTCTAGTATTTGTGTTAGCACGAGTGCTAGTACTTCTAGAACGGCTACTTCCTGCGCTATCACCACTTTGAGCAGAACGAATCACTCTGCTTGTTCCTCTTCTTACAGAAGAATCATTAGTTCTAGAGCTAGAGTTAATAGCACTTGTTCCTCTAGGACCGTAAGTAGCGTTACTTGCACCTCTTGTCGTTCTAACTAAGCTGCTACTACCGTAGCTTGTTGGAGGACAGTAAGCATTGAAACTTCTTGCACCACTAAATCCGTTATTGAAAGAATTGTAGCCACCAAAGCCGCCACCAAATCTTGCTACGTTATACGGATTGTAAAAAGGGCTGTATACAGAGTTGAAACCATTTCCTATGAATGGGTTTCTTACAGCTATTCTAGCAGCGTTGTAGCTGAAAGGATTTCCTAAATAAATAGAAGCACCTGGTCTAACAGCGCTGTTGTAATAAGCAGCATCTGTATAGTATGGAGAGTAGTAGCCAAAACCTGAGTTAGATCTGTTGAATCTTTTGATTCTAGAGCTGTAGTAGTAGTCTTGGTCATCTAAGTAACTGTATTCATCGTACTCGTCAGAAGCTTCTGTTACTTCTTGTGTAACATATTCTTTTTCTGCTTCATACTGAGCTACCTCATTATCATCAGAAGGAGTAGAATATAAGTCGTCATACTGTGCAAAAGACGAAGTTGCGAAACCAAAAGTTAGTAAAGCAACAAATAAAGCTGAAAATTTATTTTTCATATTGTATGGATTTTAAAGTAATTATCGAGTAGCTCTTTCTTACAGGACTAAAATTATTACTTTTGCAGCTTAATTTTAGTTAAAACAGTATTAAAATGAATTTTATTTCTGTTAAAGTCGTATTCAGAACATACTTTATTGCCCTCTTAAGACGAGAGAATATCATTCTGGGTAACAATCTAAATAGATTTTATTAATATCTTAACAATTACGTTTAAACGTTATAAGTTCGGAGCATCTACTGATTAACAACGTTTAATACTAGAATAGGTTGATAAATTAAGTAAGAAATAAAGTATTTATACCCAGTATAATATAATATAGTTTTTAAAAAAACTTCCTATTCTTAACAAGAGGTGTTACTTTTCAATAATTGGGTAACAAGTCTAATATACTAATTAATTAGGAGTTAGGTATGATAAAGGATCAATTTATTATTTTATCATGCCTAATTCTACTTTGGGACTTTAGAATTTTTCAATCGTTACTAAGTCAACATAATCAATACAGTAAATGGCAAAAGGAATTACAAGTAGAGAAGAGTCCTATGCGGATTGGTACAATGAGATTGTCAAAAAAGCAGGACTAGCAGATCATTCAGCTGTTAGAGGTTGTATGGTCATTAAGCCTTATGGATTTGCGATTTGGGAGAAAATACAAGCGCAATTAGACAAGCGGTTTAAAGAAACAGGGCATGTGAATGCCTATTTCCCATTGTTTATACCCAAAAGCTTCTTAAGTAAAGAAGCACAGCATGTCGAGGGATTTGCTAAAGAGTGTGCGGTGGTCACCCATCACCGTTTAATGAATGATCCGAATGGTGGTGGAGTAATCGTTGATCCAACCGCCAAATTAGAGGAGGAATTGATCGTACGACCAACTTCTGAAACTATTATATGGAATACTTATAAGGATTGGATTAAGTCCTACCGAGACCTGCCACTATTGATCAATCAATGGGCAAATGTGGTACGTTGGGAAATGCGAACCCGTATGTTCCTGCGAACAGCAGAATTTCTATGGCAAGAAGGGCATACGGCTCATAGCACTAAGGGCGAAGCAGTATCAGAGGCAAAACAGATGATAGATGTCTACGCAGAATTTGCAGAAGAGTACATGGCTATGCCCGTCATTAAAGGACTAAAAACGGCCAATGAACGTTTTGCAGGTGCAGAAGATACCTATACGATAGAAGCTTTGATGCAAGATGGAAAGGCTTTGCAATCTGGTACGTCTCACTTTTTAGGTCAAAATTTTGCGAAGGCTTTTGATGTGAAATTTTTGAACCAAAATCAAAAAGAAGAGTACGTTTGGGCTACTTCCTGGGGGGTGTCGACTCGTTTGATGGGTGGTTTAATCATGACGCATTCAGATGATAACGGTTTAATCGTACCTCCAAAATTAGCAGCATTACATGCGGTTATTGTACCAATACCTAAACCAGGTGCAGAAATTGATGAAGCAGCAATGAAAATCATGGCAGCTTTGAAGGAGAAAGGCATTTCTGTTAAATATGATACAGATGCTAAGAAACGCCCAGGATTTAAGTTTGCGGAGTATGAATTAAAAGGCGTACCTGTAAGAATTGGTATCGGAAAACGGGATTTAGAGAAAGGGGTGGTTGAGTTAGCTCGTAGAGATACTGGCGAAAAAGTACAAGTACCAGTAGATGCGGCGGCTTCTGCTATTGAGCAATTATTGGAAGATATTCAGAAGAATTTATTCCAAAGAGCAGTAGATTATCGAACTGCCCACACTTCTTCTGCAGATGACTTTGATACATTCAAACAAATTTTGGAAGAAAAAGGCGGTTTTATAAAGGCGCATTGGGATGGTACAACAGAAACAGAGAAAAAAATCAAGGAATTGACAAAAGCGTCTATTCGTTGTATTCCTTTGGATAATGAACAAGAGGAGGGGAAGTGCATTCTTACTGGAAAACCTTCTAAGGAACGAGTTTTATTTGCGAAGGCTTATTAGATTTATCTGACTACTTAGGCAAAGTGTAAGAATAAATTAGCCATTTTAAACTGCCCTTTTTCCTTCTAAGAAATCCTAAAAAAAGAACCATAGCCCAGCTATGCTTAGTT
>JALZWC010000583.1 GCA_023300255.1 Saprospiraceae bacterium
AAGGATAATTGTTGATACTTTGACTGAATTAAAGTGAAAAATAAGAGCAAAAGAAGCAGCATAAATTACGAAGTTATTTCATACACATTCCTTAGTAACGACGAAAGAATAAGGTCCGCATCTGGACGAGGTTATTTTGCGCTCAGTTTTTCTCTGAAAGAGGGAGTATTGTTGATACTATGATTGATTTTAAAGTAAAAATGAGTGCAAGAGAATCCGTCCTAGCTGGGAAGTTATTTTTTGCCGTTAAGTAGTCGGACAAATTAGCCGTAATATTTTAACCACATAGGTACATAGGTCACATAGAGAATAACACCTATGTGACCTATGTACCTATGTGGTTAAAAAAATATATTGTCGTTACCTAAGTCGTGCAGTCTGAAGTTGCGCTTTAAAAGTAGAAATAGCGCGCTCCCATTCATCAACCTTAATAGCATCCGAATGCATCATTTCTGATTCTTTGGTAGCAGCCCTAATTTGAGCTTGCCAAGTAGCAATTAATTCATCTACAACTGTTTCACTTAAAGGGCCTTGTCTAAATGCCGCTCTCTTTTGGTCAAATTCTTCCGTAAAGCTGGCCCAACCACCCGTTAATTTATCACAAGCACTAGACCGTTGCCGAAGGCCTAAAAAACCAGATGCAAAAGGTTCACAATTATTACTGATTTTCCCCCATGGATCTACAATAGGCGTAACTGGATTGGCTGGGCTGATAATATTTTCAAATGCATTATCTAAATCCCAAGGAATTAAATGCAGTTTCTTTTCGGTAGGCTCTTCATACCAGTAAAAATTATGTGGCGAGCAATCTCCATTATTACAATACCAGTGAAATGCACCATCATCATTTCGTATCGTTCTATCCACGGCTATATAAGATATAATTTCTTCTACATTCATCCATTCCGTTATCACTCCTTGGAGATCCTCTTCCTTTGCTGTAGCAACAGCAGTGGCAAAATTGCTCATTAGCTCTGCAGTTGGATTTTCATCTTCGTTCGTTTTTAGATTATCTAAATACTCCCTGTCTGGAAACGGCTGTCCATTACTATTTAATGGCCAGATTTCTTTATACAAATTGCCTGTCCCATCTTCGAAGTTTTGTCTTGTAAATCGACCATCAATTTGTTCAATTAAAGCGTACAAACCAGAATAAACCCCATTTATTACTAAGCGCGCATGAACAGCTCTCGGTGCAGCTACGCCCATTTCTCTAAAAAACCAATAGCCTAGTCGATCCCTCATCTGGCTATCATCATTATTCTGCGAATGAAATTGTAATTTTTTCAAGCCATAAAATCTTGCTTCTGGATCATTCCAGTTAATTTTTATTTTCATGGATAACTTAGTACAAACCTTACTTCCAGAAGGGTTCGCCCAATCTCTTCCAGTCAAACAACCTACAAAAGCGCCTATTGATCCTTTATAACGGATGCCTACCTGCTCAAGAGTTTCTCCATTGAATGTTAACTTTCCTTCTACGTATTCTTCCGCAGAGGGATCAGAATTGATCTTCTCTAAATCTGCTGGAGATAGTGTTAATTCAAAAGTATGTAATTCGCTTTGATCAAAAATAACATCAGACTTTTGATTTAGATACGCTTCTTCTCCAGTTGGCAGGAGACCTGTTGGAGTAGCAGCTGTAGCCGGATTTGCTGTAGTTGGATTAGGGGTATTTGATTCATCCTCCGTACAGGCAAATAGGCATAATAAAAGTATGGGTAGGATAACTTTGAAAATATTCATTGAATTTAGACTTTTCTGTTTTAGAAGTATTAAGTAGGTCGAAAATAAAAAACTATTTCAAAAAAGTAAACTTTATCAAGACATTCATTGGAGAAATGACTCCTTAGATACGGTAAAACAATAACTCCGCGATTTGTACAGTTTCTTCCATAGTGCACTTATTCAGTCACAATTTTATAAGAATCTATATGCTTGGGAACTATCAAAGGCTTACATTAGTTGGTAGATTACACCCATTGGAACGATTAAGTTGTACAAAAAAAAATAAGTGGCAAAATTAAAAATACGAGGGAAAGAATTATTGAAATTAGGCTATCCAGACGGTAAGGTCATTGGTATTGCGGTGAATATGGCGCTAAAACATTGTAAGCGGTCTAGCTTAGAGGAAGTTTTAGCCACATTAAAACTAGTTTTAGACCAACCAGTAAACTATTTAGATCATCCGCATTTTGCAATGGTTGCAGCAGAGTTAGTGGAGGTTCCAGAAGAGGTAAGAGAAGAAAAGACAATTTCGGCGAGTCCAATGGCCTATAAGACCTATGGGTCCGTCAACATAGATGAAAAAGCCATTCACCAAATGGATATCGCTATGCGGCTGCCGATCACTGTAGCAGGCGCATTAATGCCCGATGCACATGTAGGATATGGCTTGCCTATTGGCGGTGTTTTAGCTGCTGATAATGCCGTAATTCCTTATGGGGTTGGTATGGATATTGGTTGTAGAATGTGCTTGACTGTATATGATTTCCCCACCAATTTTTTAATTAGAAAAGAAAAAGACTTATTAGTCAAGCTAAAAGAAAACACTCGCTTTGGACAACAGGTTTTTGACCGAACACCAGATGATGCCGTTTTCGATAGAACCGAATTTAAAGAAATTCCTTTTGTTAAACCATTATTAGGAAAGGCTCGACAGCAGTTAGGGTCGTCCGGCTCTGGCAATCATTTCGTTGAGTTTGGGGAAGTAGAAATAACAACACCCAATAATAGCTTCGGCTTGCCTATTGGAAAATATGTTGGCTTATTGTCTCATTCTGGTTCAAGAGGCTTAGGCGCCTATATCGCAAGACATTATACCGAAATAGCAATGGAACAGTGCTATTTACCTAAGGTGGCGAAGCATTTGGCTTGGTTGGACTTAGACTCAGAGGCAGGTGCAGAATATTGGATGGCGATGAATTTAGCAGGAGATTATGCTTCTGCTTGCCATGCGGACATACATCGTCGTTTGGGTAGAGTGCTTGGTGAAAAGCCAATAGCTACTATTGAGAATCATCATAATTTCGCTTGGAAAGAACAACTAGCAGATGGTAGAGAAGTAGTGGTTCATAGAAAGGGAGCAACTCCTGCGGGGAAAGGGGTCTTAGGTATTATTCCTGGCTCTATGACGGCTCCTGCCTATATCGTACAAGGGAAAGGGGAAATGCATTCTTTGAACTCTGCTGCACATGGGGCAGGTCGAAAAATGTCTAGAACTAAAGCAAAGAATTCGACTACGCATAATGCATTGTCCAAACATCTACAGCAACATGGGGTGAGCTTGATTGGTGGTGGATTAGATGAAACGCCTTTTGCCTACAAAAATATAAAAGAAGTGATGCGCCATCAAACCGACTTGGTGGATGTATTGGGTACTTTCTTGCCTAAGATTGTTCGGATGGATAAGTGATGAAAGAGAAAGCTCAAAACTTACAAAATGATAATAACCTAACAGAGGTTATACAATATTTATTGCACGCAGAAGTCGCAGAAAAACGCAGAATATTGATTATCAATTCCTTGCGTATTCGGGAAAGATCGCTTGATACACTACTGGACATTTTAAAGAACAGAGAAGCGAGAGTAGAGAATAGAGACAGGTTTCGTTTGCAAACAACGAAATTTGGTTGTTTGCAAACGAAA
>JALZWC010000584.1 GCA_023300255.1 Saprospiraceae bacterium
AAAAAAAGAACCGTAGCCCAGCTATGCTTATTTTTTTAGCATTCCTTAGAAGAAAAAATGTCTAGCTTAAAACGACCAATTTATTCTTACACTTTGCCTTAAGCAGTCGGACAACATAACGATCTGACTTCTATAGCGAATAAATGGCAAGATTATCTAATCTGGTTGCATACTACTTGTGAACTAGAACAGAGAGCAGAGAATAGAGAGTAGAGACAAATTTCGTTTACAAACAACGAAATTTGGTCATTTTTTAAGCGAAATTTATCTCTATTCTCTGCTCTTTTCTTATGTATAGTAGTATGATCTGGTTGACACTTTTAGCCCAACGGGGCGACATATCCTAGCATAGGTGGAAATCGTCGAATAAATGTTAAAATTAGAGATTTTAAAATTTATAGTAGACACTACCGTTTTCTAAAAGATTATAGATCAGCCAATTAGTCCTTTATCCATTAAAACTAATCGTTAATCGAAAAAACTGCACTACAACCTCTAATCTTGTTTAACTTGCAGTATAGAAAATAATTAGACACTCTTGTAAGTTTATCACTATAATTATAGTATGTGCTCTTATAAAAGTTTTTCATACTAATCCGACTGAAAGTTTTTGGCTATCTTCATTAGAAGATAGCCTTTTTTGTTTCTGTTAATTCGAAAGTTTTACGACTCACCTCCGCTATTTTAGAATAGACTTGTTACCTTTAGCGCTCTAATAAAAGAAGAATATGCTGCAAACTGAAAAATTAAGTTTTTCCTATACAGGTGCTACAACCCTTACCTTTCCAAATATTGACTGTCAAAAAGGAGAGCATTGGTTATTATTAGGACAATCTGGTAGTGGTAAAACTACCTTGTTACACTTATTAGGGGGATTACTCTCTCCTACCGCAGGTAGTGTAAAAGTGGGCGATACCTCCTTAGAAAAATTATCTGCCGCTCAATTAGACAAATTTAGAGGAAAGCACATTGGGATTATTTTCCAAAAAGCACATTTCGTACGAGCCCTTACCGTGGAAGAAAACTTAAAATTAGCCCAACAATTAGGAGGATCTCCTATTTCCACTGATAGAATAAAAGAACTCTTAGATCGCTTAAATGTAGGTCATAAACTACACGCCAAAACCACTGATTTAAGTCAAGGGGAGCAACAAAGAGTAGCTATTGCTAGGGCATTGGTTAATCAACCTACGATCATTTTAGCAGATGAACCTACCTCTGCATTGGATGATACCAATTGTGAAGAGGTTATTCAATTATTAGAGGAGCAAGCTGCTGCTGTAGGCGCGACTCTTTTAGTGGTTACCCATGATGGACGATTGAAAGAGCGATTTGAAAAGCAGATTGTTCTTTAGGAATATTTTAGAATAGAGAATAGAGAGCAGAGAATAGAGATAGTTTTCGTTTAAAATTAGACGTAGTTCCGTTTTTGAATAAAACTATCTTTCATCACTCTTCATCTTTTCTAAGATGTCTTACAATGTACTTACCTACAACGTATCCGTACTAAATAAAACAAAATGGTCTTTTATTAGATCACACAAAGAATAGAATAGAATAGAATAGAGAGAGTAGAAATGTATTCCATTTTCCCATAACGAAATTTCATTATTTTTCAAACGAAATCTATCTCTACTCTCTATTCTTTATTCTTTATTCTCTGCTCTAAAAAAAACAGTAATGAATTTACTACAACTAAGTTGGAAGAATTTAATTAATAAGCCTTTAACAATGTTGCTTAGCCTTGTTCTATTTGCGTTGGGCGTAGGCTTAATTTCTTTGTTATTGATTCTTAATAAACAGACACAAGAACAATTTGAAAAGAATTTAGCGGGTATCGATTTAGTGGTCGGCGCAAAAGGGAGTCCATTGCAATTGATTCTAGCAGGTATGTATCACATTGATGCGCCTACAGGTAATATACCAATTCAATCCGCTAAAGCATTAATGAGCCCTAAGCACCCATTGATTAAAAGAGCCATTCCTTTGTCTATGGGAGATAGTCATCAGGGTCATCGAATCGTAGGAACCACCTATGAACTAGTAGACTTATATGGAGGAAAAATGGCGCAAGGCAATTTGTGGAAAGAAAATTTAGAAGTAAATATTGGCGCCACTGTAGCAGATAAATTACACTTACATATTGGCGATACCTTCTATGGTTCTCATGGCTTAGTGATCGATGAAAACTTAGTGCATGATGATGCGCCAAAATTTAAAGTCGTAGGTATTTTTCAACCAACGGGTTCCGTTCTTGATCAATTAATTTTAACCAATACGCAAAGCGTTTGGGAGGTACATGCTGCTCATGACCATGATGGCGAGGGAGCACATGCAGAAGGAGAAGCGGCACATGACCATGACGCCCATGACCACGCTACTTCAGAAGAAGGTGGACATAAGGAACATAAGCACCATCACGACCAGCCTGCCCAAAATATTACTTCCGAAGAATTAGCAGCAGCTGGTGCAGCACAAAGGCAAGCACTATTAGATACCGAAGAAAGTATCACTACGCTATTGATTCAATTCAAAGCTAGAAATTATCGTACGCTTAATATGCAACGCCAAATTAATGAAAATACAGAGATGCAAGCAGCTACGCCGGCTATAGAGATCAATCGCTTATATACGATGATGGGGACAGGCACAGATGCACTTCGTACCTTAGCTTATGTGATTGTATTTGTATCAGGATTGAGTATTTTTATTTCTTTATTCTCTTCTCTAAAAGATCGGAAATATGAATTAGCACTCATGCGCGTTATGGGATCTTCCCCTTCTAAACTATTCTTTTTAATTATTCTAGAAGGCTTGATCTTAGCCGTACTGGGTTTCATCATTGGTATTATTCTGAGCCATGTAGGGATGAGTGTTTTGTCTAATTATTTAGAAGATGCTTATCGCTATTCCTTTTCTGGTTGGGAGTTTTTAAAAGAAGAATGGTATCTACTGGCAGGAGCTTTAGGGATTGGATTTTTGGCTGCAATTATTCCTGCTTTACAGGCTCGTAAAACGGATATTTCTCGGACTTTGAGTGGGTCGTGATCCTTTTAGAAATAGTATGTTTTATAAGATTTGCCACAAAGGCACAAAGGCACAAAGGTACTGATAGTCCTAGATCTGGTCGGCTAATTGTTAAAAATGTGGCGTATTATTTTTTTTATAAAATGAGCGAATGAAAAGTACTCAGATGGAAATTTAGTAATCAAACTAATACCATCCATAATGGTACTAAAAAATTAAGTGCCATTAATTTTCTATCCTGTAAATAGTACGTATGAAATTTATATTGATGAAGTAGAATTTAGAAAGACTAGCAGTTTAATGCCATTTGCGGAGAGCAGAAATGCCATTTCAGATGCATTCAACTTTATAGAAACAATAGTCTCTATAAAGCTGTTTAAAACAGCTATTAATTAGCCGTAACAGAAGCACCAACCTGTATTTTATCTAAATTAATTGTTGACATATTTCCATCAGAAGCTAAATCTTTAGCAATAGTAAATATAAAGGTAGCACCTTTGCCAACTTCAGATTCTAAAGTTATTGTTCCTCTATGTTGTTCGATTATTTTCTTAACAATGGCCAATCCGATACCAGTCCCTTTGTATTCTCCACTAGAATGTAATCTTTTAAATAGCCCAAATATTTTTTCTTGATGTTCTTTTGGAATTCCTATTCCATTATCACCTACTGAAAAACGCCAATGATTAGTTTCTTCTTTACAAGAAATAATCACTTTGGGTTCAATCCCTGGCTTAACGAATTTAATACCATTCGTAATTAAGTTTTGAAAAACTTGCTTTAGTTTAGTAGGATCAACAGCAATATTTTCTGGAATATTATTAACTTCTATAGTTGCCGATTTTTCTTTAATAACAGTATCTAAAGAATGAAGCAAAACATATAACTGTTTCTCTAAATTAATTTCTTTTAATTCAATATTGGTTGTATTGACTAAAGAATAGGCCAATAAATCATCAATTAACGTTTTCATTCCTTCTCCTGAAGTAACAATAAATTTTAAAAATTCTGCTACATCTTTTCGATCGTCATTGGCTAGCTTTTTTTGTAAAAGCTTGGTAAAACTTAAAATAGTATTCAATGGCGCTTGGAGGTCATGAGAAGCAAAATAAGCAAAATTTTCAAGCTGTAAATTTGAAGTAATATATTTTTTTAATTCCTTATTTTTTTCTTTTAATGTTAATTGAGCTTTATACAAGTCCGTTTTATCTCTGATAAAACAAATAACTCTAGGGTATTCAGTGTCACTATTATCTTTAACTAAAACAGCATGAGCGCGAATTGTTTCTCCACATTTTTTATGTATCCAAAAAGAAATCTCTTCTCGTCCTTTTTGTATTACCTTTTGTATTATTTGTTCATAATATTCATGGGTTGGTATTCCGTTTATTTCTTTTTCATTAACAAAATCAGACAGGCGTAAATTTCTAACATCCTCAATCGTTGTTAAATCAAAAAAACGCATTGCATTAGTATTGCAAATAGTAGGCAGTTTATTGGTAGGATCAATATATATAATAGCTTCATGCGAATTTATAAATATATTACGATACTTATTTTCTGCAAGATTTTGAGTCTTCTTATCTACAGGATACTTTACAATATTTTGTAGCAAAATTATTCCCTCTCCTCTTCTATGAGGAGTTGGAATCACTATAGATTTACAGATTAATTCTTTACCAGTTTTGCTAATAAAAATACCTTTTGTACTAAAGGATTCCCCATTCAACACTCGCTCTCTATGATCTTTGGTATATTCATGTAAATTTAATCCTGGAGCATAATTTGATTTTTCTGGAATGAATTCAAATCGAGAAAGGCCGAGCATCTCTTCCTTTCTATCATACTCTAAAGCTTTTAGCGCTGCCGCATTAACTGATACTATTTGTTGTAGATCATAATTATATACAATCATACTATCTAACGAATTCTCAAAAAGCGCATCATAGCGATTACTTACTAAATTTTGTGCATCTATTTCCTGCGAAACTAACGATTGGACAGTTCCAATTAGTAGTGGTTCTTTCTCCTCTGCTTCCAGAATCGTTAAACGAAGTTCTAGATTTAACAGATTAACAATTGATTTTAAATAAAATGAACATTCTATTTCTTTTTTGTTGATCAATAATTGATCTAATTCTTTTTGAAGATATATTTTATTTTCCTCCCCAAATAGGTTAGTGATAGACTGCCCAATTATAGATTCCAAAGGTATATTTAAGATTGTAGACAACCCCTTATTAGCATATTGTATAATATCTCCTTTGGCTTGAAAAACACCTTCCATGTTGTTTATTTGATTGAGTTCTATTGAATTTACGGTGGGGCGTTATAGTGAAGCGCTGGAGGGAATGAATAACTAGAAAGTGGGAGAGAATGATTAACTATTCAGAAAGCTTCTATTGAGGAGTTCTTTAAGAATATTATATACCTAAAAGTATGCCAGATATCTAGTTTATTTCTTATAAAAAAGGATACAGTCGTAATATATTTACTGTAAATAACAGAGGTATTATGAAGTATATGAAAGAGAGGAAAACGGATATTTTTGTATATCCTCGTTTTTTTTCCTTCCACAACGATTTATACCTACTTAGTAACTACAAGACAATAACTTGAACATCTAGGACGGTCTTATTATTTCATCCTTACTAATTGTATAATTATTCTTAATTTTATATAAAAAAACATATACGATTATCAAAACTTTTCTAAAACAGATAAGAAGAACTTTAAGCCTTTACTTGAACTTGCCATTCAGAAAGAAATAGCCAATTTTGCTAAAGAGACCCTTCCAATGCATCAAGCATTAGCAGAAAGACCCCATGAAGATATAAGAGTTCCCTATTGGGAGTTAGCTAACAAGATCAAAGATTTTTCCAAACATCTAACTAGAACTTATGATGGCTATAGTCATCGAAATTTGCCCACTATCATTGCTGGTTCGGTAGCTAAAGGAGACTTAAAAATGAAAGATCTTGCTGATTTTTCAGAAGCAGGAAAGGAAAAATTAGAGGAAATGATTGCACGGTTTCGATCTTAGTAATATGGGATCTTAAAGTAGGCACTCAAAAAAGGAGGATCAACGAAATACAATTATTAGAATAGAAGGCTTGGCAGTCTCTCCGCCAAGCCTTCTATAACTTATTATCAATTTATACCAAACTGCCTTCTTCCCGCATTTGATATTGCTTCACCGTATTCCGGCCCAACTGATACATGTGTACCTCATCTGGTCCATCCGCAATACGGATTGTTCGACCATATATCCAGAAAGCAGATAGTGGCGTATCTTGACTAACACCCATACCACCATGCGCTTGGATCGCTCGATCCACTACATTACAAGTCATTTGAGGACAAACAATCTTGATCATAGCAATTAGATCTTTGGCATATTTAACACCTTGACGATCTATTCTATCTGCAGCAGATAAGGTCAACAATCTAGCTTGTTCGATTTCACATCGAGACTTAGCGATATCTTGTCGGATACTACTGAAATCTTTTATTTTTCTACCAAAAGCTTCTCGCTCTCCTACTCGCTTACACATTAAATCTAAAGCTCGTTGAGACGCTCCAATCAATCGCATACAGTGATGAATACGACCTGGACCTAAACGACCTTGTGCAATAGCAAAGCCTTCGCCTTCGCCTACTAATAAGTTGCTCACAGGTACCCGAACATTCGTCAACTGTATCTCTGCATGACCCTCTGGAGAATCAACTGAACCAAACACTTGCATTGGTCGAACGATCTCTACACCAGGTGTTCCAGCAGCAATCAAAATCATACTTTGTTGTACGTGTCTAGCGGCAGTTGGGTCTGTTTTTCCCATTACGATATACACCTTACAATGTGGATTCATAGCACCAGAAGACCACCACTTACGACCATTGATGACATACTCGTCGCCATCTCTTACGATAGAGGTTTCAATATTAGTCGCATCTGAAGAAGCAACTCTTGGCTCTGTCATTAAGAAAGCAGATCTGATTTTACCTTCTTGCAAAGGCTTCAACCATTTTTCTTGCTGAGCAGGTGTTCCATACTTAGACAGCACCTCCATGTTACCTGTATCAGGTGCAGAGCAATTAAAGACTTCTGATGCCCAAGTGACTCGGCCCATCAATGCTGCTAATGGTGCATATTCTAAATTTGTTAAACCAGGACTTAAATCTCCATAGGATTTTGGTAAGAATAAATTCCAAAGCCCTTCTGCTTTAGCCAATTCTTTTAATTTTTCCAATTCTGGAAAATTCTTCCAGCGATTGTTAGGGTCTTGTACAAATTCTGCATGGGCTTTTTCTCTTGGAAAAATATGCGTCTGCATGAACTGATCGACCTTCGCCTGTAGTTCTTTTGAGCGTTCTGTAAATTCGAAATTCATATTATCGTTTTATTTAGAATCGGAAAGTATTTTACTGTACTAGATGTTTTTAGAAAAGAGAGTAGAGAATAGAGATTAGAGACGAATTTCGTTTAAAAACAACTAACTTTTATCAATTGTAAACGAAATCTGTCTCTATTCTCTGCTCTCTATTCTCTGTTCTCTATTACTAAACGGATTTCAATCCTCTAACAATCCATTTTCTGGATTCCATAGGATCTATCACGTCATCAATTTCTAATTGAGAGGCCATATTAATACCTTTGCCTCTTTCATACAGTTCAGCGACCATTTTGTCAAACAGTTTTGCTTTTTCAACTGGATCTTTGACCGCCTCCAGTTCTTTTCGATAGCCAAGATGCACCGAACCTTCAATGCCCATCGCCCCAAATTCGCCCGTAGGCCAAGCAACAGTGAATAAAGGTACATGAAAACTTCCGCCTACCATAGCCATTGCGCCTAAACCGTATCCTTTTCTTAAAACTATTGCTAATAAGGGTACTTTTAATTGTCCTCCTGTAACGAATAGTCGAGAGGCATGCCGAACAGTTCCCTCTTTTTCAGCATCTGGTCCTACCATAATACCTGGCGTGTCGCATAAAGATAAAATAGGAATACCAAATTTACTACATAAGGATAGGAAATTATCTGCTTTGATAGCACATTCCGCATCAATAGCGCCTCCCAAGTGATTTGGGTTATTGGCAATTAAACCGATAGGATGCCCTTCGATTCTTATAAAAGCCGTAATCATTCCTACGCCATAATGAGGACGTAGTTCTAAAACAGAATCCGTATCCGCTAACTGTTTAATAACCGTTCTGATGTCATATACTCTACGTCTATTTTCGGGAATTGCTTGTCTTAATAAGCGTTGATCGCCACAAGTCCAGTCAGTCGTTACGCCTTGGAAATAAGATAAATATTGTTTGGCAACGGCGACTGCTTCCATCTCATCCTTCACTAATATATCAATTACCCCATTTTTAGTTTGCACCTTCGCTGGACCTACGTCTCTTGGATGATAAGTCCCCAAACCACCTCCCTCAATCATCGCTGGGCCTCCCATTCCTATGGACACATTTTCTGTCGCAATGATTACATCAGAGCAACCAGCTAATGCCGCATTACCTGCAAAACAATATCTAGAAACGATGGAGATCAAAGGAACTTTTCCGCTCAAAGCACCAAACAGCGTAAAGGTGAGGATATGTAAACCAGCTATTGCCTGCACGTCTACGTCTCCTGGTCGTCCACCGCCGCCTTCGGCAAATAGGATAATCGGTAAGTTCCACTTTTTTGCTAAGTGCAGCATCCTATCCATTTTCATATGGTTATAGGTGCCTTGCGTACCTGCCAAAACCGTAAAGTCATAGGCCATTATTAAACAACGCTTTTCCGCTTCAAATTGGGATTGGTTGATCGTGCCTATTCCTGTTACTAAGCCATCAGCAGGCGTATTTTTAATTAAGTCTTCTTCACTTCTTCTTGCCTTTTGGGCAGCCACTGCTAGGCCACCATATTCTATAAAAGAATCGGCATCACATAAAGCATTTATATTTTCTCTAGCCGTAAATTGATTATTTCTACGTCTCTTTGCAATAGCATCTGGACGATTTTTATCTAGTAAAAATGATTTACGATGAATCAGTGTTTCTAAATCAGGACGAACATAATCTGGATCAATGTCCTTTACTTCTTCCGCAATTTCTACCGCTCCCTCTACCCTACTTAATTGTAATACCGCTTGGTCTTCAGAAATAATGTCGCCTACTTGCACCAAAATACGATCTACAATTCCTCCTTGATCGGCCATAATAACAGACTCCATTTTCATAGCTTCCAAAACGACTAGTTCTTGTCCTTGTTTAACCAAATCTCCTTCTTTGACTAACAGCGTTACAACACTACCAGGAGTTGGGGATGGAATGATGAAAATAGCTGACGATGTCTCTTTTTTAGGTGTTAAATGTTTTTTATTAGAAGAAGCCGTATTTGCTGACCCAATATTTTCTTGTTTAACATTCTTTTGTTTTTTACTCACTGATTTGTTTTTTCCTTTTTGAGTGAATGCTGGAAAAGAGTCAAAATTTGGGTCTTCTTCCTCCGCTTCTATTTCTTTTGAAGAAAGATCAGTAGAATCGTTTCTACTAGTCTTAAAATCAGGAAACTCATTAAAGAAAGAACCTGCCTCCTTTTGTTTAGTCTTAGAATCTGGAAATTCATCAAGGACGATTCCTTCTGCTTTTATATCGGAAGAAGCTGCTGCTGGAAATTCGTCAAAAGAAATACTTGTCTCCTTTTGTTTGGTCTCCTTTTGTTTGGTCTCCTTTTGTTTAGTCTTAGAATCTGGAAATTCGTCAAGGACGATTCCTTCTGCTTTTATATCGGAAGAAGCTGCTGCTGGAAATTCGTCAAAAGAAGTACTTGTTTCCTTTTGTTTGGTCTCCTTTTGTTTAGTCTTAGAATCTGGAAATTCATCAAGGACGATTCCTTCTGCTTTTATATCAGAAGAAACTGCTGCTGGAAATTCGTCAAAAGAAGTACTTGTTTCCTTTTGTTTAGTCTCCTTTTGTTTAGTCTTGGAGTCTGGAAATTCCTCTAAAACAATTCCGTCTTTCTGAATATCGACAGCCGTGGCAGATGGAAATGCATTAAAATCTAAGGCTATTTTATTGGAAGATACTTTACTGATTGTCTTATCTCCATTACCAATAATATGCGTTCCAATAAAGTTAGTGGATAAATCTCCTGCTTGAAATCGTGGATGATTTAATATCTTTTTTAAAAAAGAGATATTTGTACCTACTCCTTTTATTTCACATTCTTCTAAGGTCGCTAACGTTTTTTCAACGATCGATCCAAAATGATCATAGGGTACATGGCAAATCAATTTTAATAATAAGGAATCAAAATTAGGATTTGTTTGGTAGCCTTCATAACCATATCCGTCTACACGTATCCCCTCTCCTTCCGGTAAATCATACTGCGTGATCTTTCCAGATTTTGGTAGAATCGCACCCGTTTCACTGATATGTTCCGTATTGATCCGTAACTGCATCGCGTAGCCCTCAGGTTCTGGAACCTCATGCTCTAGTAAACCCATCGCTTCTAAATCAATCCCCATTGCCTCTTGCAACTGGAACAATAAAAGATCTACACCCATCACTTCTTCAGTAACCGTATGCTCTACTTGCAACCTCGGATTGGCTTCTATAAAGTAAAATGGAGTATCAGCATCCAATTCTTCCCCACCTTCAACCAAAAATTCTATAGTACCTACACTATTATATTGTACCGCTTTGGCTAATAATACAGCCGCAGTCGTCAATTTCTTCTTAAGTTCTTTGGATAAACCAGGACAAGGTGCTATTTCAATGATTTTCTGATTTCGTCGCTGAATACTACACTCTCGTTCTCCCAAATGACTCACTTCCTTACCATCCCCAATAATTTGTACTTCAATATGCCGTGCTTTAGGAATATATCTTTCCACATATAGATCGCCATTTCCAAAGAACTTTTCTGCCTCCGACTGACATCGTAAAAACAAACTAGGAATATCTTCTAACTTAGTCACCAACCGCATACCTCTACCTCCTCCGCCTGCTACTGCTTTTATCATCATAGAGCCCCCCTCACCTAAAGTTTCAAAGAAAGCAACAGCTTCTTCTTCCGTAGTAGTATCCAAAGTTCCTGCTATCGTAGGAATTCCCCAATTATCTGCTAATCGTCGAGCTTCTATTTTATTCCCAAATAAATCTAATATTTCTGGACGTGGGCCGATAAATAATATATCCTCTTCCGCACAACTTTGGGCAAAGGCATCGCTTTCACTCAAAAACCCATAGCCTGGATGAATCATCGTGCAATCATGCGTTTTCGCTAAATTTACGATTTGATCTATATCCAAATATGGTTTTGCTCCTTTCCCGTCTAAGGCTACCGCTTCGGCTGTTACCTGCGTATGCATAGAATACGCATCATCTTCCGAATAAATACTAACTGTTGGAATATTTAATTCGGCAGCAGCTCTTGCAATCCTAATAACGATCTCGCCTCTGTTGGCTATTAATAATTTATGATTTATAAAATTTTCCATTACAACTAAACATTATTTTTATTGTTGATTTAAGTGATTAGTGAAAGGAATTAAATAAGTTGAGCCAGAAGGCGCAGTTATTTTTTCTTCTAAGAAATTCAAAAAATCAGTGCATAGCCTAGCTACG
>JALZWC010000585.1 GCA_023300255.1 Saprospiraceae bacterium
AAGTCGCACATAGCCTAGCTACGTAAGACCTTTTTTAAAGACAAATAGCGAGAAAAGAAGCCATTTTAATGTTAGGTTATTTTTGGCCGACTACTTACAACCAAACATATAGTGTTTCATAGTGTAAGGGGGAACGTTTCTTAGGAGGCTTCCCCTTTTTATATTAAGGAGGCTCTAATCTTACTTAAAGAGGCATTATTAATACCCAAATAAGAGGCTATATGAATTAAAGGAACTTGATGAATCATATGCGGCTTCCTTTCTAATAACTCTAAATATCGCTCCGTAGCATTCATCAATTGAAAAGTTTCTAGTCGATACATATTCTGGGTAAGCGCTTCTTCCATTACTTTTATATCCATATTTAAGATACTAGTAGATTTGTTTTTCCATTGATTATAGGTTTTCATATCCATGATACTCACAACGCTTTCTTGAATTGCTTGAATTTTATAGGGAAAAATTGGTTGGTAATCAAAGTTCGGAGTTACTATTAAATCATCAGGAAAATATAAGTCAATTATTTTTTCCTTATCATCTTTTAGAACATATTTTCTTAAAACTCCCTCAAGAACTTTTATGGTAACTTGATTATAGTCTTTCTGGATTACGATTTCTTTCTTCTTTATTTTCTTAGTAGTAAATAGCTTACCTAGCTCTTCTACTTCTTTTTTAGATAGTTTTTTATTCACACCCATACTGCTAATTTTTGAATAGTTTGAATCCAAGCCTTTTCCTGTTGCTCTTCTCCACTACTTACTCTATTACAAAATCATCATTACATTTCCTTCATACCAGTCAAACCGAAAATCACCCTCCCTCAATATACCATATCTCAGATTCAGAAGAGTCCAATTCATTTACCCTTAAAATATACTTGTATTTTCTAAGATAGTCCGTTGCTATCTCCTTACTACTTCTTGGATTATAAGCATATACACACCAAGTCTCCTGCATATCAGTCATGGTTGAACAGGGGATATAAAAATAATTAGAATCTTTAAATCCTAAGTGTTTTAGTAAACGAGTTCTCTCCTGAGCATCTTCAAAGGAAGTAACAATTTTGTCTTTAACTATGAATTTTTTCCCTTCAAATGGAAAGATACAAGGAGGTGGTATATTAGGATTATCTGGAATTTCTTCTTCTATAGTTTCTTCCTGTTCTAAAAAATCTTCTATAATTTCTTCCTGCTCTATAACTTCTTCCATAGTTTCTTCTTGTTCTATAATAGGTTGCGTCTCCTCTTTCTCAACTATATAGGAATAAGGAACTACCTCAAGTGTTGGATTGTTTTTGGAACGTTGAGGCAAATCTCTAAAGGAACCTGTAAAAAAGAATAAGCAAACCACTATGCTCATCGCATAAAAGAATTGATTTATATAGAATCGTATTTCTGCTTTTGAACGGGTTATTCTAGGTATGCGAATGTTGGGGGGACCACTAATAGACTGTCGGAGCTTTGAGTCCAGCTTATAGAATTGTAGAAAATCTTTTCTCTTGAGGTTAGGTTTGAATTTTGGACGGAGTAGAACTTGGGGTTCCTCATCCTCTTCCTGAATTTCTAATAAGCCTAATTTTCTTCTTTTACATTCCGCTATAAATTCTCTTAATTTTTGTTCTTTATTAGCTTTAAAGGTATCATAGCCAATAGCTATCCATACCTCATTACCAGGATATAAATTCACTTGTTCAAATACACTTGCTGTTTTAAAATAGGAAGCAAATAAATTTTGTAACAGAATACGTAGTGGAATTCTAGATAAGTAGATGAAAAGTAGGATAAGTAATACTGCTGGACCATCTAATGGTATGCGAATTAGAAATAGACCATAAAGCAGGGCGAATAAAGCGAAGACAACTACCTCTGCTAAGATTAGACTTGTTTCCGATAATTGTTCCTTATTCCATCGAGATTTTAAGTTGCTAATAGTCTTTGAGGACTTAGCTTCAATAGATACCAAGCGAATTTGGTTTGGGGCTTTTTCCCATACGATAATCCCATCGGCTCTTTTGTTATCGACCGTGTATGCTTGTAATTTGTATTGTATTTTATTATTGTGACTACAGTTGGTGTAATAATGTTCTGTCAAGTAATTTATAGCCACCTTTTCTATATAGGTTTCCTTTAACGGTGTTGACATTATGGGCTATTTAAGAGCCTCCCTTTAGTGTGTAATGAAATGTTTAGTGTAGCTTCCTATGATTAGTAAAAATACTAAAAATATTTATATTCTAAAATTTCATTTTTGATTGTGGTCTGTGATTACTACATTTAGAAATCAGAAGCTAGACCGCAGTGCTGTCATGTCGACTAAAGGATATCAGGAACGCCACGTTGTCAACGTTTTACGTATGATAATTGTATCCGTTCAATTCTCACTGATGGAGTAGATGTAACACAACTCTCTGAGTTGTGCACAAACTAGACATGCACAACTCAGAGAGTTGTGTTACATCTGTTCTACCAGTACTTATTGAGCGGATACTGATAAATCACATTTTGATGTACTTTATTCGTGCCTTAGGTACGGCATGTCGGTAGTTTGTTCATTTACAATCTGTTTACTGTGTCGTACCTACAGCACGAAAATCAAGGGATATTACTCTTTTCTACCAACATTCCATACCTACGGCACGAGTCAGCTGCATGAAACGAAGGTTACACCTACTAAATCACGTGCGTCTGGGTTTTAATTTTAATTTACATTTTAATTTACATTTTTATCCCCCTTACTCCCCCAACAAAAAAGCCTTCGCATCTCTAGCCGACTCCTCTGGAATCTCCTCCATAGGTAAATGCCCCGCATTATCATACACGACCAATTCCGAATCAGCGATATCTTTTTGGAATTTATACGCATTAGCAAGCGGCACCCATACATCCGTTTTACCCCATTGAATTAGAGTAGGAGCGGTGATCGTTTTGATAGCAGCAGGATCGGTATATTCAATATTATTGACTCGATCTATAAACGCTTGCCGATTTCCTTCTCGAAGATATAGTTCGTAATAGCGATCAATTAATTCCTCAGTTACCAACTCATCATTATGATAGACTTCCTTCATACTAGATTCAAATAAAGATCGAGGCGTAATTGTCAATAAGACTTTACTCCAAATAGGACTTTTGGCTAATTGAAATGCTAAAGGAGGTTCGTCATCTTTGTTCTCTGGAGGATAGCCACCTGCATCCAATAAAATTAACTTTTTTACTTTATTGGGATACATAGCGGTGTACCTCCAAGCAATCGCACCACCTAAAGAGTTACCGCCTATATGGCAAGAATCTACACCTATTTGAGTTAGAAAAGCATCTAAAAATTGGGCATAGTATTCTAAGGAATATTTACCCGTTTGATTCGGTCCTGTCAAACCAAATGCAGGCATATCTAAAGCAATCACTTTAAAGTCTTTTTCTAATAAATTGGTCCATTTTTCCCAAGTATGCAAAGATGCCCCTGTACCATGAATTAATACTAGCGGCATCCCTTTCCCATTTATTCGATAATGAACTGGCATTTGATCTATTGTCAAAAACTGAGAATTGTCATAGGTCCATTCTTCTTTTAAATCCGATAAGGATTTATCAGGTGCATAGAGACTAAAAGCAACCCCTGCTAATAGTGCTAGTAGAAAGAGGTTGGCGTATAGAAAGAGTTTGAATATTTTGTTCATAATAAGTTCTTTGTAAAATAAAGGCATTGTTCTTTTTATATCCTAGATAAGCTTATGTCGAGAGACATAAAAGTATATAAAAAAGAAAAGTGATAATTCAGCAATCTCAGGAACTCCCCCAAGGCCAGTCTTTTCTGCCTCTGGGCAAAAGCCCTCTCTCGTCTTAAGAAGAGGGGGAGTCGTCTACGAAGGAAAACCTTCAATCGTAGACGACTCCCTCCCTTTTTAAGATTAGCGTTTGCTTTTGCCTAGAGGCAAAAAGAGTGCGGACAGGGTCGGGGAGGGTTCCCTGCGGGTGCTGAACAGTTACGATTTTTGCCTCAAACAAATGTCACCATCTCCTCCTCCAAATGCGGTATTTCATTCAAGCTCAATAAATTGAATTTACCCTTAGAATAGAAAAAGGAATTATAAGAGGTATTTCTAATAGAGAAATTCAAAGAAGCTACACTTTTTTCATCGGTAATGTTAAGTGCCTCGGCAGCAATCGAACTAATCGTCCCGCCAGAAGTAAAAGCAGCATTGGTTTCTCCGGAACCCGTGCTTTCTAAAATAGTCCTTAATCCCTCCCGAACACCTTGACGGAATTCTTTCCAAGAAACAACACCTTCCACCTCAATTTTCCCTTCCACCCACTCGTACATAAAATGCTGAAACATTAGCAAACGATTAGCTCTGGATCTTTGAAGATTCGCTTGAATCTTTGCAATCATTTCTTTAAATGGGGTAGTCTCTTGTAATCGAGGTAAGGCGATATCTAATGCTTCATGTCCTATGTGTTCGGTTAAACCATTGACCAAAATAGGTTCAGGTATGGGGAGCTTATTTTTATGGAAAATATCTTTTACAATTTCATAGGTATGTTGTTGTCGTCGTAATGGACCAACAAATACTTTATCAAAAGAAAATTTCTTGGCGACTAAATAATTCCCTAATTCGACAGATTGTGCCTCTCCTTTTTTGGAAAGTGCATCGTAGTTATCTGCTCCGAAGGAAGCTTGGGCGTGGCGAAAGAAGTATAGTTTGCTCATCTTTTTCTGATTTTCTAATAGTTTTATCGTAGTATAACTTCAGATATTTAACTTATTTCAATAACATTGTATGGGAACTAATCAATCTTTATATTTGTAAATACAATAAAATATAAGATAGTTATGGAAAATTATAACATTTCTAAGTATCTACGTCTATTTGAAGCACTTTCTTTTGAAGTCAAATTAGAACTTTTATCCAAATTAACAGAAAGTATTCATAAAGGATTTAAGAAGCCTGAAAAAGATAAGACTGTCCTCTTAAATAATCTATATGGAGCTTGGGGAGATGTAGATGATGAAGCGATGATAAAAGGCTGGAATAAAAGAAATGTAATGTTAGATAAGAAAGCGTTAAAACAAGCTAAAAAAGCAAAGAATAAAGCCCTGAAGGGTGAAATAGTACTTAA
>JALZWC010000586.1 GCA_023300255.1 Saprospiraceae bacterium
CGATCGGATGCGATTCATGCTGCCATTCTTCCCAATCTCTCCAAAGTGGATTATGATAAAGTTCATGATTTTGGCTATAAAAGATTATCTCCTTATTGGGACGAAATACCAGTAGATAAGCTCCATGTATTCCCTATGGAAGGGCCCATTGATTTTGGTGGGCAAACTTGGGAAATTATACACACTCCAGGTCATTGTCTCAATCAAACTTGTTTTTATCAAAAGGATACAGGCTGGTTATTATCCGCTGATATGATACTTCCTATGATTCCTATTCCAATAGTAGATGCTGCTAGAACAGCTCCCTATGAAGGAGGTAAAAGCTTGATGACGCATTTGGCTTCTTATGAAAAGCTATTGCCATTAAATATCACGAAAGCATTTCCTGGACATTTTGATATACTAGAAGATGTTCCCAATTTAATTGAAAATCAGAAAAGGCGGATTGGTCATCGGAAAGAAAAGTGTTTCCGATTGATTGAATCTGGCAGTTCTTCTTTCATGGAATTGTTGGAAGGCATTTACAAGGAACGAATAAATAATGCGACCATATTTATGGTCATAGGTTTTTTAAACATCTTAGAATCAGAAGGAAGAATTAAAAGAGAAATGATGGAGGAGAAATGGGCGTACTTCGCTAATGAGGTTACTATTGATGCGCTTTAAATTATTTATTTTTTTTAACACATAGGCACAGTAGTACACATAGTTAGCTGTAACTTGCTATGTGACCTACTGTGCCTATGTGTTAAAAAAAATATGTTTTAGAATAAATTTAAAATAGGAACTATGTCTTTTTATGAAAAACGTATACTCCCTAAGATGGTCCACTTCGCCTGCGGCCTAAAGCCGACGATGAAGCAGCGAGAAAAAGTAGTGCCCCACGCAAAAGGACATGTTTTAGAAATAGGAATAGGCTCAGGATTGAATCTTTCCTATTATGATAAAGCGCAAGTAAAAAGCTTAGTAGGTATTGATCCATCAAAAGAAACATGGGAAGTGAATAATGCCAAACAAACAGACTTAGGCTTTGATTTCAAATATATTCAAACAGGAGCAGAGGATCTTCCTTTAGAGAATCAATCTGTTGATACGATTGTGATGACTTATACTTTGTGTACGATTCCAGATGCTATCAAAGCGATGTCTGAATTACGGAGAGTTTTAAAACCGAGTGGTCAATTGTTATTTTGTGAACATGGAAAAGCACCAGATGCGGCGGTATTAAAATGGCAAAATAGAATCAACCCTTATTGGCAAAAAATAGGCGGTGGTTGTCATTTAAATAAAGACATTCCAAAGTTGATTAGCGAAAATGGTTTTAAAGTAGCGGATTTAAAAACGATGTATATCCCTGGATGGAAACCTTTAAGTTTTAATTTTTGGGGTGTTGCACAAATTGATTGAATAATTTGAATGCGCAAATTAGACATAATTGAACACGGATTTTCTTGCGGAAAATTCACGGATTAAAAACGGTTACTATGCTAGATGTGCTCTAGGTCGTGTAATAAGTATAAACAAACGACCTAGAGCAAGTCTAATAAAGAAACCGTTTTAATCCGTGTAAATCTCGCAGAGATTTCCGTGTTGAATTATGTCTAGCTAGAATAACCCATTCCCAAAACAAAAAAATATGAATCCGATCCTCCAACTAGATGGCATTGCCCAAGCAGCCTTAATAAAGAAAGGAGACCTCACACCATTAGAATTAGTAGATGCATCCATTGCAGCTATAGAAGCATTGAATCCGACATTGAATGCCGTCATCACACCGATGTTTGAAGCTGCAAGAGACATTGCTAAATCGAACATGCCCGATGCCCCTTTCAAAGGTGTACCCATATTATTAAAAGATGGACTAGCTTCCTATAAAGGGGTACGATTTACGACAGGATCTGCCTTGTTTAAAAACAACATAGCTAGAGAGGATAGTCTTTTAGTTCAACGATATAAGAAAGCAGGCTTTATTGTTTTGGGGAAAACAAATATGCCTGAATTTGGTTTATTACCCACCACCGAGCCTGCTGCTTTTGGGGCGACTAAAAATCCCTATGATATTACAAAAACACCTGGAGGATCGAGTGGAGGAACAGCCGCCGCAGTAGCGGCAAGAATGGTGGCTTTAGCACATGGGAATGATGGGGGAGGGTCTATTAGAATTCCAGCATCTTGTTGTGGATTATTTGGATTAAAACCAACTAGAGGTCGAAATCCATTAGGGCCTTTAAGTTCCTTAGTGAGTGGCTTAGTCGAAGAACATGTATTGACCAGAACGGTTAGAGATTCGGCGGCGGTTTTAGATATTACTGGACAACCTGATCCATTAGCTTTTTATCATGCACCTGCACAAAATGGATCGTACTTAGAAGCTTTAGATCAACCTATCCGAAAATTAAAAATTGGGTATGCCTTGACTTCTCCAGGCGGAGGTGCATTACATCCCGACTGTGATACCGCTACTTTGAAAACAGTAGAGCTGTGCAAAACTTTTGGACATGAAGTAGTCGAAATGCCTTTAGAAATTCCTTTTAGTGGAAAACAATTGGGGAATATCTTTGGCGTCTTATGGGCCGTTGGGGCAGCAAGTCCTTTGGCCTTTTATCATAAAATGACAGGACAGACACCACCGAAGAATTTAGTCGAACCTTTGTCTTATGCCATGTATGAGCAAGGACAAAAGGTTTCTGGTGCAGATTATGAATTTGCCAGACAAGGCATGCATAAAGTGGCAAGAAGTGTTTTAGCTGCTTTCCAAGATATTGATATTTGGATAAGTCCAAGTTTGGGAATGCCACCAGTAGATTTAGGAAGTTTTGCGCAAAGCGAAACCAATCCAATGGCACCTTCAGAAATGGCGGCTAAGTTTTCACCGATGACGGCACTATTTAATATTTCTGGACAACCAGCGGCATCTGTTCCTGTACATTGGAATAAAGAAGGCTTACCGATTGGGGTACAAGTCGTTGCAAAATTCGGAGATGAGAAAACGATCTTTCAATTGTCTAGACAATTAGAGGAAGCGGTGAATTGGAATCAATATCAGCCAGCAGTAATTAGTAAAATAGAACACAGAGGCACGGAGAACAACTTATAGACTATTTTTTAAAAATGAGCCTTAGTTTTATATCCGTGGTCAACAAATCGGCTGTCGCCAATGATGTTTTTTTGAACGCTGAGACGCAGAGATGCAGAGTCAAGTGTAGTCAAAATGTAGTTAAGCTCTGCATCTCTGCATCTCTGCGTTCAATTTTTTTCATTGGCGACAGCCAATCCTGAATACTTAGGCAAAAAGTGAGAATAAATTGGTCGTTTTAAGCTAGTCATTTTTTACTCTAAGGAATTCTGAAAAACTAAGCATAG
>JALZWC010000587.1 GCA_023300255.1 Saprospiraceae bacterium
AGCAAAAGTATTAGGACAAAATTCATAAGGAGCGTAGCTTCGTCACCGTATTTACTACATCTTGTAAAAGATATGTATATACCATAGGTCTAGCCGCCAGGCAGGCACAGAGCGCACGGAGAAGACACAGAGCACACAGAGTATTACATCTTTGTGTGCTCTGTGTCTTCTCCGTGCCTTCTTTGTCCAAAAGTCCTAAAGAGACCTTTATCTATTCACTACGTTCCAATTCTTCTATCGTCCAATAATTATCTCTAGCTGCATATTTTTCTCTAATTTTCTTGACTTTTTTGGTTCGAACTCTACTTCGATCATTCATTTTACCAAAGTGTTGTTGAATATAAGTCAACACATCAGCAATCCATTGATCATCTTGTGTTTTCATGGGAGTCATGACGCCATATTCTTTGCCATCAATTGGACCGGATAAACCATCTAATAAAATTTTTATCGCAGGCGTATCATCTTTGGTCATGACTCTAGGGGAACCAACTAATGCTGGACCTAATCCTTTCAAGCCCATCGCATCTTGTCCATGACAAGAGGCACATAAACCTTTATAAATATCGTGCCCTCTAAAAATTGACTTCTTGGTGGTGCCACCGCGTTCTCCAAACTCTATCTTTAGCGCTTCTAATGAAGAAGTCATTATTGTAGAAGAAGCTAAAATTACCTCGTTTTTAGGATAGGCATCAACTATCTCTTCAATAACGGTAGCTGCCATTTCTTTATCCTTATATGTCTTAATAGATAAAACCAATTGAATGATTACCTCTATACTTGGATCTTCAGTCATTTGGTACAAATGATTTAATAAGGGTTCGTCTCCAGCCTTCAAATATTTTTCACACAATCGAATAGCTGCACAACGAACTCTAGTATCTTTATCTGTTAATTTTTGGATTAGCAATTCTTTATCCACTGCCTGTAAACCATCTAAAGTCCATAAAGCATGTAAACGTTCAATGCCTGAATCTTTTTCTTTTCCAAACCACCCATTCATAAAAGAGTCATTATCTAATAATGTCTTTTTTAAAAGAGGAATAACCGAAGTAGCATGTTGAATGACTAATAATTTTTGCGCTGTAAACCGATACCAACCATTTGAATGTCCTAAAAAAGGTACTAATTCAGTTGGAGATTTTGCTAGTAATTTTGTCGGTTTTTCTGGAGGCATTTGCTCATGGACAATTCTATAAATTCTGCCATTACCAATATTTTTATCTAAGTTTCGACGCTCTACTTCTGGTCGTAAAAAACTTCCTTTTTTTACCCAATTCCCTTCTTGAATAATCCCTCTATACATGTCCACGATATACAAACAACCATCTGGTCCATTTCTGGCATGAACAGGTCTAAAATTAGAGTCTGTAGAGGCCATGAATTCTGTTTGTTCATAGGGATTGGATAAGACTGTTTTACCATTAACAGTCCCCACTTTAGCTCTTCTTACTAATCTGCCTACGGGTTCTGGTATAAATAAATCACCATAAGTGGGGAGTCGATTCCCTAAAAAAAGCTCTTGGCCACTTACGCCTGTAAATTTATTTAAGGTGTTATCTGGTCTAAGTCGCTTAGTGCCACCTTGTACGTCAGGCGTTCCTATAATTGGCCAAGGTTCTTCAAAACCCTCCGCCCATCGGCCTTCCATTTCTAAAGGACCATAAACGGCATGTTGTTGAAAAGCACTTGCTACGACTTCTCCACCTGCTCTAGAATAAAATAATTTTCCATTTTCATCTTGGGTCAATCCATACTGCCCTTCGGGTCCGTCTAATAAGGTATCTTTTAGCATATTACCATTATCCCATCGAAAGACATAAGGCCTTCTACTCAGATACATTCGATTGTCTATATTCCAAGTCAGGTTAGCGGCTTGGTGTTCTAAGTTTCCCTTAAACCTTGTTGAATCTGCATACACTAATTTTTTTTCATCCGCTACGCCATCTCCATCTGTATCGCGATAACTGTAAAAATTCCTAGAATAAGTCTCTGAAATAATTACTCGGTCATCTAAAGGTAAGAGGTTTCTAGGCAAAATCAAACTATCTACAAAAACACTACTTTTATCCATTTTTCCATCCCCATCCGTGTCTTCTAATAAAGAGACTCTGCTCCAAGGTTCATTTTTATTAGTGCCATCGATATCTTGCATATAAGTTAATAATTCTGCAACATACATCTTTCCATCTCCATCAAATGCAATGGCAATCGGTTCTTCTATCATTGGTTCACTAGCTACTAATTCTAGTTTGAAACCTTCTGGTAAATAGATAGTTTTCATACTTTCTTCTGGAGATAGAATAGGGGCGGAAGGGTCAGGAATTATTGATGGTTTTTTATAAATTATATCTTTATATTGTTCTTGATGATTGCAGTTGACTATCAAAAAAGGAACTAATAGCAAAAAGATTATTTTAAAAATTAGACTATTACATTTCATTATATTTACTGTTTTTTGTGGGCAATAGACCTAATTATTTTGTAAAGGTTAAAGCATGTTTTGCCAGACTACTTACATACGGTTTAATTTAGATAAACACGAACTGATAAATTAAGTTGTTGGAAATAATATGATTATTTATTAAAACGCTCATCAGCAGTATTACTCATTTCTAAAATTAGCTTCCCGCCTTCCACTAAATCCTTATGGTAGAACCAAGGTTGTTTTAAAGCTTTTCCATCTAAGGTAGCTTGGTTAACATATACATTTTCTTTGGAGTTGTCTTTTGCTTCAATGATAAATTGGTCTCCTTGATAAAATCGTTCATCTAAATGAATCGTTATTTTATTAAAAATGGGACTTGCTATTTCATAGACAGGCTCTGTTGCGGTTCCTCCTTTTGTAGAGAATAAACCAATTTTCATTAGAACCGCCAAAGATCCCATCAAGCCTTGGTCTTCATCACCACTATATCCATAATCTGGAGAAATACCACTATACACTTTGTCAATAACTTGCCGACTCCAATACTGTGTTAAAGAAGGCTCACCCGCATAATTAAATAAAAAGGCAGTCTGCATACATGGCTGATTACCATAATTTAAATATTTTCTACGGTTTAATTTCTGTTCACCTTTATCATGACTTTTAGCAGAAGTGAAATCATGTTTAGCAGCTAATTCAAAAGTGGAATTGAGTTTTTTTACAAAAGCTTCTTTACCACCAATTAAATCAATTAAGCCAGCCACATCGTGGGGGACAAACCAAGTAGCTTGGGCTGCATTCGATTCTACCCATCCGTGATCATAGCGTAAAACGTCTACGTCTTTTTCCCAATTGCCATCTATATTTTTGACCCACATCCAGTCTAATTCTTCATTCCATATATTTTTATAATTTAAAGCTCTTTGACTGTAGATTTGATGATCTTTCTCTTTCCCTAATACCTTTGCTAATTGTCCCAAGGTCCAGTCTTGATAGGAATTTTCTAGAGTTTGACCAGAACCATCTTTATGATATCCTATCGTTCCTTCAGGTAATGGATGCGGAATATATCCACGGTCTAAATAATATTGCATTCCTCCACCTAGAAAGGTTTCATGTTCATATCCAGCTTTTGCCATAATGCCTTTTTCAGAGTGGTTTTTCACCAAACCTTCATAGGCTTTTTCTATATCAAACCCTCGAATACCTTTCATATAAGCACTTACAATGAATGGAGTGGAAGAGGCACCTGTCATCACATAGGTATAGTTTCCACCCGATGGACCCCGAGGAATTAAGCCACCATCTTCATACATCAATAACATCGAATTAACGAACTCTTCAGATACTTTTGGATAGACCAAATGCCATAGTGTATTTAGACTCCATTGTGCTCCCCAAAAAGAATCGGAGTTATAATGATTAAATTTTGGTTGTCCCTTATCGTCTAATGGAATTTGACCAATTCGAGGTTTATCTCCCGTCATATCACAGTATTTTCCATTGACATCACTTAAAGTTCTACGACCTTGTAAGGCATGCCATAAGTCCGTATAAAATCGCTTTTGTTCGATTTCCGTTCCTCCTTCAATTTCGATTTTGCTCAACCAATTATTCCATTCTGTTTGCGTTTCTTCTACGGTTTTATCAAAATCCCAATGAGCTAATTCTGTATTAATATTCAATCTGGCTTGTTCCG
>JALZWC010000588.1 GCA_023300255.1 Saprospiraceae bacterium
CCCATCCGCTTTGCGGTTCAGGAGCTTACACTCCTTCATCTTAGAGTAAAAAATGACTAGCTTAAAACGACCAATTTATTCTCACTTTTTGCCTAACTCAGTACCTCAAAAAAAATGCAACCACTAGCAGAAAGAATGCGGCCTAAATCTTTATCCGAATACATCGGACAGGACCATTTAGTAGGAAAAGGAGCCGTATTGAACCAAGCTATCGAAACAGACCAGTTTCCTTCTTTTATACTCTGGGGCCCTCCTGGAGTTGGTAAAACTACCTTAGCCAATATTATAGCGCATCAATTAAAAAGACCTTTTTATACCTTGAGTGCGGTTAGTTCTGGGGTTAAAGATGTGCGGGAAACGATAGCCAAAGCTAAAAGTCAGAAATTCTTTAATAGCCCCAATCCCATACTTTTCATAGACGAAATTCACCGCTTCAATAAAGCCCAGCAGGATTCTTTATTAGGAGCAGTCGAGAAAGGGACGATCACTTTAATAGGTGCGACTACAGAAAATCCATCTTTTGAGGTAATCTCTGCCTTATTGAGTCGCTGCCAAGTATATGTGCTCCAACCACTAAGCAAGGAGCAATTAGTTAGCTTAGTTGATCAAGCATTGGAAAAGGATGAGTATCTAAAAACGAAGGCGATTGAGGTAAAAGAATATGATGCATTGATTCTTTATTCTGGTGGCGATGCTAGGAAGTTATTAAATGTACTAGAACTGGTAACAAATTACGAAGAAGAAGGAACAACACTCATAATTACCAATGAATTAGTTGCTCAAAAAGTACAACAGAATATTGCAGTCTATGATAAAGGAGGAGATCAACACTATGATGTAGCTTCTGCTTTTATTAAATCCATAAGAGGGAGTGATCCTAATGCGGCAGTTTATTATTTAGCCAGAATGATAGAAGGGGGCGAGGATATAAAGTTTATCGCCAGAAGAATGATGATTGCTGCGTCTGAAGATATTGGCTTAGCTAATCCAAATGCCTTACTAATGGCGACGACTGCTTTTCAAGCAGCGATTGCAGTGGGCTTACCAGAAGCTAGAATTATCTTATCTCAAGCAGTTATTTACTTGGCGACTTCGCCTAAAAGTAACTCTGCCTATGTGGCTATCAATACGGCACAAAAAGTAGTCAGAGAAACGGGTGGATTGTCGATTCCATTAACTATCCGAAATGCGCCTACCCACTTGATGCGACAGCTCAACTATGGTAAAGGCTACCAATACGCACATAAGGAAGCCAATAACTTTGCGTCAATGGAATTCTTACCTGAAGAAATAAGTGGACAAGTTTTATTTGAGCCTTCTAACAATCCTGTAGAAGAAAAAATACGAGAGCGAATGCGGGCTTTGTGGAAGGAAAAGTATGGGTATTGAAATAGAGTAGAGAAGCGAGAATAGAGAGTAGAGACGGATTTCGTTTAAAAAACGACCAGTTTTCGATTTAAAACGAAATCCGTCTCTATTCTCTGTTCTCTACTCTCTACTCTTATTTAGGCACATTATCAGGATTCAACAAATCATAGAATTGATCCAACTTAGGTAAGATAATAATTCTAGTTCGTCTATTGGTACTTCTGCCTTCAAAGGTATCGTTACTAGCCAATGCATTGTATTCCCCTCTACCTGCTGCAATTAATCTATTAGGATCAATATTATAGGTTGTTTGTAATGCTCTAACGACTGAGGTAGCTCTCAGAACACTTAAATCCCAGTTATCTCTAATACCTGGCTTATTGATTGGTAAATTGTCTGTGTAGCCTTCCACCATTACTTCAAGATTTGGGCGAGCTTTTATAATAGTAGCAATCTTACCCAATACTTCCGTAGCTCTCGGCGTAATATCTGCGCTACCACTTTGGTAAAGCATTTTATCAGAAAGATTAATAAAAACTACGGTCTTATCTACTTTTACTTCTATATCCTTATCTGCAATCCCTTGACTCAATTCAGAAGTTAGATTAACAGCAAGCGCTAAATTAATAGAATCTGCTTTTGTTTTAGCGGCCTGTAAAAGATGAATGTATTGATCTTTATTTTGAAGCTGAGACAAGGTTTCTTTAATATTATCATTAGCAGATTGGGATAATACGGTTAAATCACCAACTTGCTCAACCGTTTGGTTTCTAGCTAATCTAAGATCAGCAATTTGATCTTTTAAATCTTGGATTTGATCTTCCTTTGATTTTGAAGTGCCATCAGAGATACGGATGTCTCCTTTCAGTCTTTCTTTCTCCTGATTACAAGCGGCTAATAATTTCATTTGCGCGCTCAATTCTTCTCCTAAAAGACCAAGTTCCTCATTCTGCATATCTCGCTCTTTTTGCAATTGCTCAAATTGAGTCTTACTAATACAAGAAGAAAATAAGCCAATAAATGTAAAAAAGATGAAAAATGTTTTTATTAATTTCATTGTAGGTAATACTTATGTAAAGAAATATTCAAGCGTAAAGTATAAACTTTTACCATATTTTTATATAAAAGTTCAATGAATAAAGGCAAATATTGAGAAAGAGAAAGAATTTCGAGGAAGAGGTATTTTTTTATGGATTAATGTAGCCTTTTTATAATAAAAATAGTACATTTGCATTCCGAATTCAGAATATACTATATTGACCAATAAAGAATAGATATGGCACAGCATAAATCAGCTAAGAAAAGAGTAAGACAAGACGCTAAAAAACGCTTAATTAATCGATACTACAAGAAATCAACTAGATCGGCAATTAAGAAATTAAGAGAAACAGAAGATGCTAAGGAAGCACAGACTCTTTTGCCTAAGGTGATTTCTATGATTGACAGATTAGCAAAAAGAAATAGCTGGCACAAGAAAAAAGCAGGAAACTTGAAAGGCAAGTTGACTAAATTTGTTGGAGGTCTTAGCTAAGACATATTTTATCTTTTAAAGGATAATTAAGGCTTTAATAGCCAAAAAGGCTGCTTTGTTCAATCAAAGCAGCCTTTTTTTTCGTTTATACATTATTGATTTTATCGTAAAGATTTTTAGAATAAAAATTAAATCATATGTTATCATTCATAAAAAAGAACTCTCTCCTGTTCATACTATTAGCATTGGCAGCATTCTATATGGGGAGGTATTTATATATGCAGCCTAAAGTAGTGAATGGTGAAAACGCTCCTATTATCAAAGGGAAATTATTAGATGGGTCTTCTTTTGATTTAGCGGAACTGAAAGGACAATATGTATTGGTTGATTTTTGGGGAAGTTGGTGTGGTCCTTGTTTGGTAGAAATACCTGGATTAAAAAAAATAGATCAAAAGTATAAGAATAAAGCTTTTAAAGAAGCTACTGGTATGAAAATATTGAGTATCGCTATTGAAAAGAACGAAGATCGATGGAAAAGCGCAATCAAACGGACAGGCCAGAATTGGAAACACCACATGGTAGATCTATCTACTAGTTTGAAATTTCTGAATTCTCCTTTGGCTACGGAGTTTGGTGTAAAGCAAGTACCTTCTAAGTTTTTATTGAATCCAGACGGCGTAATTATAGGTGTTAATCAATCCTTAGAAGAGATAGACGCCTTTTTTGAAGCTCGACTTAAGTAGGAGTAGAACTGCGAGGAAACAAAAAAAAGAAGGTTGTGCCCAATGGACACAACCTTCGAAACTCTCACTAGTTTTAATGAAACTAAAAGTTGACGTATGAAATCTTTTATATCTTAATTGACTTAATTGAATGGCAATTTAATTGATACTAACTGCTCACGAAACTAAGATAGCAAATTTTCTAAATAATTACTAATTTTAGAACTAAGAATTTAAAAATTTGTTCTATTTACGAAATTTGTCTGTTATGGATAGGTGTTAATATTTAAAAAAAAACCTTATTAAAGGTGTCAAAACAGATTCACAAATTGGTTCGTTATTTTTGGAGCGTTCCACTATATACAACAAATAACGAATAGTTTGCCATCTTGTTATATTCTTTGTACATTAGTTCTGAATTGTACGGAAGTTGTTTAATAATACATCATACTACTATACATGTGAACTAGAACAGAGACAGATTTCGTTTACAAACAACGAAATTTGGTCATTTTTTAAGCGAAATTTATCTCTATTCTCTGC
>JALZWC010000589.1 GCA_023300255.1 Saprospiraceae bacterium
TGGACATTTTAAAGAACAGAGAAGCGAGAGCAGAGAATAGAGATAGGTTTCGTTTAAAAAATGACGAAATTTCGTTGTTTTCAAATCGAACTACATCTCTATTCTCTATTCTCTACTCTCTTTTCTAAAAATGTCGAATAGTCTGAATACAATTTTAGAGATTTAGAAAAAAGGCTACCCTATTTAGGGTAACTCAATTAGGCTTAATTTCTAATACTTATAATTTTGAAAGCATACAAAATAAATTAGAGATTAGAGAACTAAGAGCAGAGATGTAGTTCTATTTAAAAATAACGAAATTTCGTTGTTTTTAAACGAAGTACCTCTCTATTCTCGCCTCTCTATTCTAAAATCTGTATGATTTTAATACCCATAATCAACAAACACTTTCAATAAAAGTAATAAAATTAACAATGAGAAAATTATTTTTCCTCTTAGCTCTTTCTTGTCTTTCTTTAGGTGTCTTTGCTCAAAAAGTAGGTCACGTCAATACGGGGCTATTATTAGAAGGGATGTCAGCTGTACAAGCTGCTAACTCTGAATTAGAAGTTTACCAACAAGGTTTGGTAGCACAAGGCCAAAAAATGGTCGAAGGTTTACAAACAGAATACAATGCTTTTGTAGCAGAGGTACAGAAACAAACAATGCCGCCAAAGGTACAGCAAGAAAAGCAGGCTGCTTTACAAAAAAAGCAACAAGAGATACAAGGTTTTGAGAAAGAGGTACAAAATAAAATCATGGCAAAAAGAGAGGTTTTATTAAAGCCTATCTTATCTAAGGTAGATGCTGCGATTAAAGATGTAGGAAAAGAAGGAGATTTTTTATTTATTTTTGATATTAGTATACCTAACACGATCCTTTTTGCAGATGAGCCGTTGGACGTAACGGATAAAGTGAGAGCTAAGTTGGGTTTATAAGATATTATAGCAACACCGTATGGTGTTTACTAAATTCCTAAAAAAGGGCAATGTAATTTTTACATTGCCCTTTTTTTTGTTTATTAGAATATGTTTATCAACGTAGTTGATACTATTTAGTGTCTTTTTTACCACAGATTCACGGATTATAAGTATTTACTCAGCCTAATCCGTGGTAAAAAAAGTGCTAATTACTTTTGTGGTTTGGGTAAACATGTCTTAATTTCCTTTGTAAAACATATTTTTTTTCTTAAACTTGGCGAATATTCGCTAATTATTTAGATATAATCAGATAGAAATATCTCATTTCTCATTCCTCTTAGCTCATTCCAAAAAATAATGACAACCAAACTACCAATCAATCTTAGTAAAATTAAAGACGGTAAAGATTATATTGAATCCTTAAGAAATAGAGATTTAGACATATATCTATTTGGAGAGATGGTCAAAGAGCCCGTGGATCATCCAATGATTCGCCCTTCTATTAATGCCATTGCGAAGACCTATGATTTGGCGATCCAAGCACCAGAATTAGCATCCGTCATTTCTCCATTTACGGGCGAACGCATCAGTCGCTTTCTGCATGTATGTACTAGTGCAGAAGATTTGGTAATGCAGAATAAGATGCAGCGGAAGTTAGGACAAGAAACAGGGACTTGCTTTCAGCGTTGTGTGGGAATGGATGCTTTTAATTCTTTGTATTCCGTTACCTATGAGATGGACGAGGCTAAAGGGACGGACTATCATACTAAACTCAAAACTTTCTTAACCCTTATGCACCGCTATAACTTGGTGGTAGGAGGCGCAATGACAGATGTAAAAGGAGATAGAAGTTTACCACCTCACCAGCAGGAAGATCCAGATATGTTTGTGCATATTTCCAAACGAACAAAAGAAGGGGTCTACATAACAGGAGCTAAAGCCCATCAAACGGGATGTATCAATTCTCATTGGATGTTGGTGATGCCTACGATGCGATTAGGAGAAGCAGATAAAGCCTATGCCATTACAGGTGCGGTGCCTGTAGATGCAAAAGGCATTACCTATATATATGGTCGACAATCTTGCGATACTCGGAGTATGGAGGAAGGAGATATTGATGTGGGGAATGCAAAGTATGGCGGACAAGAAGCCATGGTCTTATTTGAGGATGTTTTTATCCCAAATGAATTAATTTTTATGGATGGTGAATATGAATTTGCCTCCATGTTAGTAGAACGATTCACCGCCTATCATAGACGGAGTTATGTTTGTAAAAGTGGAGTAGGGGATGTATTAATCGGCGCAGCAGCTTCGATTGCAGAAATGAATGGTTTACCAAAAACATCGCACATCAAAGATAAATTGGTGGAGATGACGCATTTAAATGAAACGATCTATGCAACGGGTATTGCCGCTTCCTATCAAGGCTATGAGACTAAGGCTGGAAATTATATTTGTGATAGTATGCTAGCCAATGTTTGCAAACATCATGTTACTAAAATGCCGTATGAAATAGGGCGATTAGCACAAGATATAGCAGGAGGTTTAGTGGCGACCATGCCATCAGAACAAGAATTTAACCACCCCAAAGTAGGTAAACTACTAGAGAAATATCTTAAGGGAAAAGCAGATGTAAAGACAGAAGATCGAATGCGTATTCTTCGATTGATTGAAAATATGACGCTGGGTAGAAATGCCGTAGGTTATTTGACGGAGAGCATGCATGGCGCAGGATCACCACAGGCACAACGAATACAAATTGCTCGGGCAATGCAACTAGAGTATAAAAAACGATTGGCTAAAGTGATCGCAGGAATTGAGGAAGAGACCGATAAAGAGGCAGTCGTTCAGGAACTGAGCGGATATTTTGCTCGAGTTTTTAAGATTTCTTAAACAACATATTAATTAGGTTTTTAATTTTTTAGTATTTAAAACCTAAAAATAATATCTTTAAGACTGAATTTGTCAACAATATTTAACTATTAGAGTTTACTTATCCTAGTAGGATTTTATTTAACCACATAGGTACATAGGCCACATAGCCAAACCTATGTGGCCTATGTACTTATGTGGTTAAAAATTTTCAACCAACTTCTTACTAAGTGATTTATATAAATTCCCACATTAACCTAGCTATTAAAAAGCTAACGAATAACTAAAAATATGGAAGTAGCAACATCAGCAGCACCCACTGCGCTAGAAACGTTTCGAGCAGAAACGCGGACCTGGTTAGAAGCCAATTGTCCAGAAAGTCAACGCCAATCTGTAAAAAGTTACACCGATATGTATTGGGGTGGTAAAAATCCTGTCTTTGGCAGCGATGACCAAAAAGTATGGTTTGAGCGAATGCTAGAAAAAAATTGGACCGTACCACATTGGCCAAAAGAATATGGTGGCGGTGGATTGAGTAAAGAAGAAAATAAAATTTTGAAAGAAGAGATGGGCCGATTGGGTTGTCGACCACCTTTATATAATTTTGGTATTTCTATGCTAGGCCCTGCATTATTGAAATTTGCAAATGATGGTCAGAAAGAACATTTTCTGAACTTGATTACTGCGGGTAAATTATGGTGGTGTCAAGGATACAGTGAGCCAGGTGCAGGATCAGATTTAGCGAATTTACAGACGAGTGCGGAAGATAAAGGCGACCATTATTTAGTAAATGGTCAAAAGGTATGGACTTCTTTTGCCGATAAATCAGATTGGATTTTCTGCTTAGTTCGTACAGATCCTGAAGCACCAAAGCATTCTGGTATTAGCTTTATCTTAATTGATATGCGTTCAGAGGGCGTAAGCACTCGACCTATTAAATTATTGAGTGGCAACTCTCCATTCTGTGAGACTTTCTTCGATAATGTAAAAGTGCCAAAAGAGAATTTAGTTGGTAAAGAAAACGCAGGTTGGACAATCGCTAAGTACTTATTAACGCATGAGCGAGAGATGATTGGTGGGGTAGGAGACACAGAGCAAAAAACACCTTTACATCAATTTGCTTTAGAGCAGGTAGGATTAGAAAACGATATTTTAGCGGATACTATTTTACGTCCAGAAATAGCGAAATGGGAAATGGATGATGCCATTTTCAAAATGACGATCTCTCGGACAATGGATGAAGTTAAAGCTGGACAATCGCTAGGAGCTAGTTCTTCTTTTTTCAAATATTATGCTACGGAATTAAATAAGCAGAAGCTAGAATTACAAATGTCGCTATCTGGAACAGCAGGGAATCAATGGGAAGGCGAAGCTTCTGATGAAGGTCGTTTACCAAGATATTTCTGCCGTACGAAAGCCAACTCTATAGAAGGCGGTACTTCAGAAGTACAATTGAATATTATTTCTAAGCGAATCTTAGGACTTCCTAGTAAGTAGGTAATAAGTAGTAGGTAAGAGGTAATAAGTAAGGAATGTGTATGGAATAAGTTCGTAATTTAGGGTAGCTTATTTTGTTCTTAGTTTTTGCTTTAATGAAGGTGAAGGATAATTGTTGGTACTTTGACTGAATTAAAGTGAAAAATAAGAGCAAAAGAAGCAGCATAAATTACGAAGTTATTTCATACACATTCCTAAGTAGGATAT
>JALZWC010000590.1 GCA_023300255.1 Saprospiraceae bacterium
TGTGCAGATTACATTTTCAAATAAAACGCCTTCGTCATATCAATATAAGCTTCAGAATATTTTTTCCCCTTTGCTCCATGATAAATGGACATTTCTTCTTTGATTATATCCTCACATGCCTCCTTTTGAAACTCCATTAATAAGCGTTCTGCTTTTTGTTCTGGACGAGAAGTTACTTCCGTTATTTTCGAACAATATAAACGATAAGTCTTTGCAACTTCTTGTATACGCAATCCTTCAATAAAAGGCAAAATGATACAAAGTTTACCTTCCTTGGACATTAACTTTCTAGCAGCACTCAACAAATCTCCATGCGGTAACTTAACCGTATGACGAACATTATTTCTATTTTCATCTAATGAAAAAGTACCCCCAGAGAAAAATGGTGGATTACTTATAATAAGATCATATTCTTCTTGACTTAATTTTGCATAATCCTGTATAGATTGATGAATCGGCTGCAAACGGTCACACCATTCGCAATCTTTCATATTAGCAGCTGCCTGAAGATAAGCTGCTTCTTCTATTTCGATCGCATGAACTTCCGCATTCGGAATCCTTTGTGCCATCATTATTGCAATGACCCCGCTACCTGTTCCGACATCAAGCACCTTTTGTACATTCTCCGTACATGCCCACGCACCTAATAGTACACCGTCCGTGCCTACCTTCATTGCACATTGGTCTTGTTCTACTGCGAATTGTTTAAATTGGAATGGTTCTACTACTTTTGTTACTGGCATTTGTTGTTTTTTTAAGAAGAGAGAGTAGAGAATAGAGAGTAGAGACGTATTCGTTTACAGACAATAAAATTCCATTTTCAAACAAAATTCATCTCTATTTTCGCTTCTCTACTCTATAGATAGTAGAGTGGAGAAAATTATAACAAGCCCTTCAATTCATTCAACTTCATCATACATTCAATAGGTGTCATCGCATTAAGATCTAATTTCTCTAATGCCTCTTGTAATTTCTTTGCTTTCGGATCGACCGTTTCAAAAATACTCAACTGATAATTTTCTGTTGAAATATCCTTTGTATTCGCCTTTTTATTGGGAACACCTGCTTCACTTTTACTATTAACAATGGACTTTTGTTCCAACTGCCCTAATATCTGTGTCGCTCTTTTTACAATCTTAGGGGGCATACCTGCCATTTTAGCTACATGTATACCGAAACTATGATGACTTCCGCCAGCTACTAGTTTTCTTAAAAATATAACCTTTTGGCCTATCTCTTTAGTTGCTATATTAAAATTCTTGATTCTTGGAAACTTATTAGCCAATTCGTTGAGTTCATGGTAATGGGTAGCAAACAATGTTTTAGGCTGTGCGGTTGCGTTATTATGCAAGTATTCTGCAATAGACCAAGCTATTGAAATGCCATCATAGGTACTAGTGCCTCGACCAATTTCATCTAATAAGATCAAACTCTTCTGGCAGATGTTATTCATGATACTAGCCGTCTCATTCATTTCCACCATAAAAGTAGACTCCCCAGAAGAGATATTATCAGAAGCTCCTACCCTAGTGAATACTTTATCTACCATACCTATAGCCGCACTTCCTGCCGGCACAAAGCTACCCATCTGGGCCATTAAAACAATCAAGGCTGTTTGGCGCAATACTGCTGACTTACCCGCCATGTTCGGCCCTGTAATCATCAAAATTTGTTGGGAATCATTATCTAGGTAGACATCATTGGGCACATACGACTCGCCCAAATCCAAATGTTGTTCAATAACTGGATGTCGTCCATCCTTGATATCCATTACATTGCCCTCGTTCATTTGAGGTCTGCAATAATTATGGCGAATGGCTACTTTGGAAAAAGAAAGTAAACAATCCAATCGAGCTATTAAGCTAGCATTATGCTGGATCGGTCGAATAAATTCACTAATAGCTGCAATCATTTCCTGAAACAAATCATTCTCCAACACCAACATCCGCTCCTCTGCTGTCAAGATTTTGGTTTCTAAGACTTTTAAGTCCTCCGTGATATATCGTTCTGCATTGGTCAATGTCTGCTTTCTGACCCAATCATCTGGAATCAGTCCTTTGTTTTTATATTTATTAGTGACTTCTAAATAATACCCAAAGACATTATTAAAGCCAATTTTCAAATTATCAATGCCTGTTCGTTCTGCCTCTTTCTTTTGTAAATTAAGTAGGTGTTCTTTGCTATTTCTTATTAAACTCCTTAATTCATCCAACTCTTCATGCACTCCATCTGCAATGACCCCTCCTTTTTTCAAATTCACAGGAGGCTCTTCGACAATCCATTTTTCTATTTGGTCCTTGAGTGTTGCACAAGGATTGATTCCATCTCCTAATTTTTTTAAATAATCATTAGAAGTAGAATTTAATAAGGTCTTAGTCGGAACTACCGTAGCTAAAGCTATACGCAATTGCACGACCTCTCTAGGCATAATCTTTCCCAATGGCACCCTAGATATCAACCGCTCCAAATCTCCAATTTTCTGAATCAATTGCCCAATATCGTCCCCTAATTCTTGATGTTGCACAAAATAATCCACCATATCTAACCTTGCCGTAATCGCATTCAAGGATTTTAATGGTAGCAACACCCATTTTTTCAATAATCTGGCCCCCATTGGAGAGATCGTCTTATCCAAAACCTGAATAAGCGGAATACCAGACTCATGATTACTATGAACCAATTCTAAGTTTCGAATAGTAAAACGGTCCAACCAGACATATCGTTCTTGCTCTATCCGACTAATCGTATTTAGATGTTGAAGATTCTTATTTTCTGTAGAAGCTAAGTAAAAAAGCGAAGCTCCAGCAGCTATCTGTGCTAATGGCAGTTCCTCAACACCAAAGCCTTTTAAGGTTTGTACTTTAAAATGAGTCAGCAGTTTTTCCCGAGCATAGTCATAGGAAAAGACCCAATCCTCCAAGGAGAAGGTATAAAACTTGTCTCCAAAGGAGGTATTAAAGATGGCATTATCTGCTTTAGAGTATAGAATTTCATTGGGTTTGAAACTCTGTAGTAGCTTATCTATATAGGCTTTGTTTCCTTCACTCACCATTAATTCGCCAGTAGAAATGTCTAAAAAAGACACCCCCATTCGATCCTTTTTACCAAAAGCAACAGAGGCTAAGTAATTATTAGATTTATGGTCTAACAATTTTTGGTCCGTAGTCACCCCAGGTGTAACCACCTCGACCACTCCTCTTTTAACAATTTTCTTTTCTTTACTAGGCTTCTCTAGTTGATCACAGATAGCCACCCGATAACCAGCTCGCACTAACTTATGCAAATAGGTATCCAGTGAATGGTATGGAAAACCCGCTAATTCTATAGCGCTCCCCCCATTATTCCTAGCGGTAAGCGTAATACTGAGTATTTTGGAAGCAAGAATGGCATCTTCTCCGAAGGTCTCATAAAAGTCACCTACCCTAAATAATAAAATCGCATCAGGATATTTCCCCTTAATGGAAAAATACTGCTTCATTAAAGGAGTAACTTTTTTAGGCTTTGTTTTGTTAGTCTTAGTAGTAGCTGCCAATAGTATTGCTTTTTTGCTAGCCAATAGATCCCAATAGTAGGTTTTAAAGACTAGTTATTAAAGTGTATTAGTAAGTTTTCTCTATGTAATTGATTAAGAATGCATCCATTGATTTTTAAACAACTTTTATAACAACAAAAGTAGCGAAACTAGGTAAGAAAAGGGTATATATTTAGTTTAAAGTTACTTAAAACTCTTATGATCCTTTGCTAATTATGTTTATGGAAATAGTTAGGGTTTCTTTGTACTTTTGCGTTTTCCTTAGTCGTAGGAATGATAAGTAGCTTAGTAATATTGGAAGCATTTGCCACAAAGACACCAAAGCTCGCAGTACTAGTTGCACTAAGTTGACTTTCGAGGATAGAGGCCACTGGGGCCACAAATTTTTCACCAACGAGCAACATTAACGTCACACCGACAGCCACCTGTATCAGACCATTAGAAAAATTCTCAAGCTTGAACGGCTTAGCAATATTTGAATCACTAAATGAATTAAGTCTCTCTATTGGACCGTAACCAAACGTTGGCAGGAATGAACAAACCATGTATATCGTCGAATAAGTGCCGGATAATAGTTCGCCCTTAGTTTTTTTAACTTTGATATCGACGCCTATCGAAAAAGCTCGAATGAAAATAAAACTCACCGCAATTATTGGTATCGACCCAGTACCCTCGAGCTTCACTCGAATATATAGAAGTGTCGAAACTAGTAGGAATAGCAATAGATACCAAAGTTGTTTCGTTCGGTTTGGAAAACTCAATACACTAAAAAGATATATCGTCAATAAAGTCTCCGTCAGAACTAAGTAGTAAAAAGAAGGCAGAGAAACATACAAGATGTAAACATGCGAGCTTATTATCCATAATGATCGACGAGTGCGCACCCACGACGGATGAATACAATTGTATAGAAACGATACGAAAACAATGACGTAAATAAAGGTTTGAAAATTATTGAGCATCTTTAAATTCCATCAAACTCATATTGCGTCCAAGTTCAAATTCAGACGAGCGAATGAAATTTTCATCATATCGCGCCTTAATTTCCGCACTCATATTTTCAATTTCATAGTTGATCGCTGAATAGATCCAGATCGCCTTAAGCGACTCAAATTTTCTCCTCATACTCTTCACGTAAGGGTGTCGATCTTCGGGGTAGTCGGCCCATTTGAGGTGCAACATATTGATAGGCTTTACAGTCTGAGCTTTAGTAGGCGTGAGAAATTTATTGAAAATGGTTGTTAACCATTCGAAAAATATTTTTGTATGTTGCTTACAGAGTGAGAACTGGTGAGAATGCGATTGAAACAAACGCCAAAAGTTTTCTTTCGGAGCGCCTCCAACCGTGCGGCGATCAGCCGACCAATTATTAGTCCAATAATGAGGCATATTTTCGATAATTATCGAGTCGTAAGAAGACGACTCAATATTTTTCATCGCATACGCCAATAAATTAACTGAAGGATAATCATCTGAAAAGCAAAATACCTCGTCAGCATTGATTTGCCGGATTAACTCGCAAAATCCAAAGCTGCCGACAACAATGGTATTCACCTCCACTGAACGATCGTTTTGTCTAAACATGTTATTTTCAAAACGGCTATACACTTGATCTTCCATACCGATCAACGATACGAGTCTCCAATGTAAATCGGAGTTCATTGTCAAGTTTATCGCCACCCCTGATACATAAATACATAAACATAGGAGAATGATTTTTTTCATCAACATTCGATCGCACTCTGTATATAGGAGATTAATTTTAAGAACATAGCCGCGCCTTTGCTTCCGGGTGGTTCATCAACCATGAAAGGTAAAGCTTAGAGCCACTCTCTGACATATGGCCCCCGTCGCCGTAATTACCGTCATACAAATCTTTCAGAACTTCAATGCCCGGCTGTATAAGCGAAATGTCAAGTTTTCCAAGGCCATCTACAGCCGCCTCATCTAACATTTGTTGATATAGAACCGGAGTCCGGTGGAATACTACTTGAGCGTTATTATCATGTGCCAACTCCTTGATTTTCTTTGCATAGTAAAGAATTCTCTGCTCATATGGATCATCTAGCTTCCATGGAATTTTGCTTCTTGACTCCCATTTATCTTTATGTGCCGCCTCATACGAAGCAATTCCATCAGGTGCCACCAATTGAAATAATGTCGGATCGAAGATTAAATCCGATTTAGTTACTTCTTTAATCAATTCTGATCTCAATGCTAATTCTCTTCCCAACAATTTTGCCGACAATGCATTGGTTACTTTCTTGGTCGATAAATGTAAAAATTCTCTTAGTTTCATCAAAAAGCGATCATCTCTTTTTGTCACCATAGAGCTCTCCCAAATATCAGAATAAGTTGCTACTTGATAAAAATAGGCATGAAGGGGGTTGTAATAATTTGTCTTTTTAAACTCGAGGAATATTACTGTTTTTGCCTCAAGATTTGGAACCACAGCCGTGGGTGACG
>JALZWC010000591.1 GCA_023300255.1 Saprospiraceae bacterium
GAAACTCCAGAGTTTAAAGATTCAGCAGATAATACAAAACTATTTAGCGACTTGATCAAAAGTGGCGATCTTAAAAAAGCTTTTGAATTTGCATGCTCATGTGAGCGTAAAGCAAGCAATCCTAAATCTGATCTTGAAGAGTTACAAGAGAAGTTTGATTCTCTAATGGGCAAATACAATGACCTACAAAACCAGGTAACTGAAACCGAAAGATTTTCTATTATCGACGCTTCTGGTCATAAGTTCTCTGATGAGTCTAAAAAGACTTTAGCAAAACTTGAAAAAGAAGAACTAGAAAAAGTTCTAAAAGATATCGGTATGTCTTCTAAACCAGGCAAAAGAAAGATCAATCCTAAGCTGTTTGTCGAATCTTCTAAATCAGACGATGCGATTCAATTTGATGAGAACGACGCCAATCAAGTTTACGAAGCGGCAATGAAGTTCAAAAAGATGCAAGAAGCTAAGGGCATCAAAGTAAAGAATGCAACTGTCGAAATGTTTAAAGCGCTGAATAAATAATAAGGGGTATTCCTTTGGAATCGTTTAAGTCAAAAATATGCGAAATTGGTGATAATACCAAAAGCTCTCACGTTGATCCGAGGGTTGCAGGTGAAGATCTAATTGAATATGCAATCGTCTATATTAATCCGGACGATCAAAAGGTCTATGGTTGGGTCGACGATGTAAATGACCCTAGCTTTGTGTTTCCACCTATTGGATACATATTCAACAACGAGCGTGGTTCTAGAAAAGGATCAACTGTCGATGTTGTTTCTAACGATCTATTTAGATCTTGTAATCCATCAGGCTCAACAAAAAGAACTAATCTTGACATAGAGATTGTTGCTACAGGCACAGATACGTGTGAGCTAAAATATTGCGACTTGAATGGTGAGACTAAAACAGTTGATCTATCTAAGTTTCTGGATAATACAAACCTTCCGACGATATCCGCAGGTTCATTAAATGCAAGCGATGACTTAGTTTTGACACTTAGCAACGGAACTGCGCTACCGCCTATACCACTTGACGCATTAAGATCTAATGTTCCCTCGTTTGATCCGCTGACTTGTAGTCTTGTATTTACCGGTCAAGATGGATCACCTCGATCTATACCTATTGCGGGAGTTGCAACTGGTTTTAATGCTGACACTGTAGCTACCGAAGAATTTGTAAACTATATGGGGCACGACGCTGCCGGAAAGTTGGTTGCTGTGGCATTGCCAAAATTAAAACAACTAAAAAAAGTATTTGTAATCGATTTGTCTGGCCCTGCTGGAGTAAATGAAAAACACTGGAATGTTAGCTCTCTTGGAGAAGCTGGGCTTTCAGCTGTAAACCTACCTAGGGTTGACGATATATTTACTGAAGTTGACGAATGCGGTGTTCTTGCTCATACAGTTGAGCCCGATCTTGTTCAGGTTAAAACAACGTTTACAGCAGAAGATCCAACAACCACAGACCTAGCTCATCAGAGTATACTAGACACTTTTATTTATATTCCAGAGGGTGGTAGGCATGTCAGATTTAATGTTTCTGGGCAGGCTTCTGGAACTGTTTATTTAAGTTCATGCGGCGATAAACCGTCAAGACAGGGATCTTTAATTAACCTGACTGGTGCAAACCCGATAACATCTAGATATCTACCCCAAGGAATATTTAGAGTAGTAGGCGTAATCCACGATTCAGGCTCATCTGGAAACTTAACAGCCGAATGGTCGGAAGATGGATTGACATACGTCAGAATACCAGCCGAACCTTTTTTCACTCAACAGCCTAGAGTAACCCCTAAGTGCGTTTGGGTAGAAGAGGGAAATGCATCTTTTTTTAATATGGATGGCACTGAGCTAGACACAACGGATTCAATAGTAGCTATTTGCGATCCTTGTGATAACAAAATCGAACAGGCACCAGAAGAACAAATGGATGCGTGCGTTATCGACACAATATATTGCTTTGATACAGTTGGATTAGAGAACGGCGTAGAAGAGAGATATTGGGACGCTGATGGAAACGCAGTTGTTACTTCTGCATCTGCCCCGATTTTTGACGTTTTTTCCGGAAGAGATGAGTGCGGCGTTCCAGTGCACCCTTTCGAGACGCCAGACTCAATTAATATATTGACTAATTTCAACTCAACTGATCCATCAGCAACCGGATTCGCTCATCAAAATGAGTTAACTAGTTTTATTTATATTCCAGAAGATGGAACCACCCTGTCATTTACGGCGGCTGGCGCAAGTTCGAATCAATTTCTCGTCGCAGTATGCGGCGGTAAAATGGCAATTCTAACAGAAGAATCTAGATCCGGCACTTCAGTACTGGGCACGTTTCAAAGAGGTATATATAAAATAAAGGGTTACGCTCACGACGCGGGAACCGTAGGTAGGATACAAGTGCGTTGGACGCTGCCAGGCGGAAGTTTTCAATCAATACCTAATGAAAATTTCTTTTTAGAAAATCCGCTTTTATTGTGTAAAAAAGTTTACAGAAACAAAGTAACCGGCCTAGTAACTAATCTAGACGGAACATCTTTAAAAGAAACCTTAATTTGCTTTGACTGCAACCCTTGCGAAAACGTGCTTTCATTTCCAGAAGTAAAACCAGAAAGCGATAAAGTTGCCTCTGTTATTGGAACAGAAAGAATTGATGTAGATTCATCAGCAGTTGTTGACGCTCCTTTGACGATACCGACAGGCGCAATGGGCGCAATCATACAAGTTCAAATAGAAGATGTTTCTCAGCGAGAAGGCTGCATAAGCTACTATTCAAACGGACAAAACGCGACGTCTGGTCAAGGGTATCTAGCAGGACATAAAGATTTCATCAGGCTTGGATGCATGGCGAGCAATGGTTCATTAACGACTAGCACAATTGAACAACTACAAGATTTTGATTGGCACAGAAATGACGTTACAGTAGGCGCAATTGTTTTAGAGATAACTTACTACACTTGTTAGAAGCAGATGATTAAATAACAATTTATTACGGTTAAGGCCGAGTAAAGCATAGAAGTTTAATATAGATCATGGATTGATCGAAATAAAAAGGGAGTTTATATGAGTTATGCACCACATAGCCAAACAAAAAACGCTCATACTGATACAAAGGTTGTAAGTGCAGAAACTTCAGCACCTTTAGAGTATGGCAAATTCGTTTCAGGTGTAGGAGTTGAGAAAGGTTCTGTTTCTCTACATGATGGAACCGCAAAAACATCGGGAGTAGTTTACACTGGCCGATTTGACGATGACAGAACATACCCAGCAGGCGAATGCGTTGACGTTCAATACACTGGAACTGTAATTGTTAAAGCTGCGGTCGCAATCACAAAAGGCGACGCTGTATCATCTGACGCAGCAGGAGATGCAATCGTGCACGTTCCAGGAACAAACGCAAAAGCTGGTCAAGCCGAAGAAGACGCTGTTGTAGGTCAATTTTTCAGCGTTTATCTAAGTGAGCAGAGTTAATAAATGTCATACAACATAACCGACCTACTTAATGAAACTCACACAGCAGGTGAAGATATTGAATCATATTTGATTCTCAAGCCTTCAACTGTTGATGATGAGGTCGCGCTTTTAGCTAATTCTGGATCTGAATACCTTATAGGTGTTTCAATGTGCAGCGTTACTAAAGGTGAGTGCTTAGATTTTCAATCTATTGGCATTCATGGCGTTAAGTTAGGCGATGCGGTTCTTCCAGGTGATCCAATAACATCAAATGCAAGTGCTCAAGGTGTTAAGGCAATCGCAGGAGAGTTCATCATAGGTTATGCTGTCAGATCAGGAGTGCCAGGCGAAATAATTCCAATCAGGGTTATTGGCCAAAAAATATAATTATTAATCTATTTCAAGGAGTGAAATAAAATGAGTCAAATTCATGAACAATGTCCTCGACTTTTAAGCGTAGTTAGAGAGTTCGGAAACTGTGAGAGCGATTACGCACAAGATTGTATTCTAACTAGAGTTGGAACATGCTCACCATATTTTCAGTGGAGAAAATTTTCAGCTGGTAATGCATACAAGCGATATAATGATCTTTCTGGTTGTTATGGAAATGTGCATGAAATTCGTTTGTCAGGTTCTGATCTAATCTCAGAAAGAACCAAAACATACGCATTAGAGATGCCAATTTGTCAAGACGAATTCGACGCGCAGCGATGTATCGAAAACCCAAGTAATGCACTCGACCTAGAAGCGCAAGCGGTTCGTGAAATCATGAACAGCCTAAGACTAGGTAAAGAATTTAGAATCTGGTCTGAAGTTCTAGAGCCAGCAAACTATACTGCGGGCAACTTAACTGATCTAACAGGTAACGAAATTGATAACGCAGATCCTGCTTTAGCTGCAAACCCACTCACGTTGATTCGCAATACTATTGCAGATACTTGTAGTGCAGCACGTCCAAACTGGGCAGTTATGAGTCGCAAAACATCTGAGAAACTAATTCAAAACAAAGCTTTCTTAGGCGAAGGCTGCTGTAACGTTCTTAACCCAATCGAAACAGTTGCAGCTCTTTTAGGTCTAACTGGTATCTGTATTGCAGATGCTAAGATTGATCTTGCTGGCCTTGGACTACCAGAGGAAGTTGTGGATATCTTCGGTGATTCAATTCTTCTTTACAGAAGAAACGACGACACGACTAGAACAGATTGCCCACGCGGGACGTTCGCCATGGAAGCAACCTACACTCCAAGCGGTGCAGTGAGTGATTTCGAAGTATTCAGAAACGACGCTAACTGGGACATGGGTTTACGCGGTGGTGTTAGGGTTAAAGTTGGTTACAGCTCTAAAATTGTATACCAATATGACCTAGCTCATTTAATCACAAATGTTTGTGTTTAATTAAAAGGAATTAAGATGAAATACTCTGTTTTAAGAAACGTTAGAGTTTCCACAAAAGACGGCGTCAAGGCTCTTAGGGCTGGCGATGTTGTTGACTCATCTTTTTTAATGGCCGATGCTTCTGTATTTGTTGATGCTAAATACATCAAAAAAATAGAGAAAAAGAAAACCAAAAAGAAAGTGCAAAAAAAAGCAGAGAAACTTGAAGCTGAGGAGCTGGCGGTTTCTGATGAGGTTGTGGTTTAGATGGCTTATGCGAGCATACAAGATTACATTGATTGTTTCAGTGAAGAGGAGTTGATTTGTCTAACGGACGTTCGGCAGCCTCGCACTGAAACATATGACATTACTAAAACGCAGTGCGCTTTAGACGATGCTTGCTCAGAGATAGAAGCCGAATTAGCTTGTTGCGGTTTTGATCTAAAAAAGATTAAAAGAATGCAGCAATCTGGTTCGGTATTCTCTAGGTTTAAGCGTTGGAATCTTGATATAGCTCGCTACTTGCTACATGACAAACTATGTAATGCAGACGGCGAACACGAGGCATCAATAAGATACAGAAACTTCAGAGAACAAATAGCAAAAGCATGCGAATGTGGAATTATTTCGGACACTGAAGGCAATTTATGCTGCACTGGTGGTTCTAGTTTTGTGGTTACTTCAAAACAATCTTGTTTGCCAAGAAAGCTTTGTAGTTGTGGTAAAACAAGTTGCTGCTGTAGGGGTAGGTAATGAACCATGTCCCATATCTAGAGCCTTTATATAATCATATAAAAGAATGCATTCCAGAAGTTGGAAAGAACATTTTTGTTAAGGCTTATTATGATGGCGTGGATCAAGACAACCAATTTCATCCTGCTGTTTGGATCATACCAAGAGAAACTACTACACCCAATGTTCAGGCTCGTGGCCCTAACTGCGTTGTTTCGATGGTTCAGTCAGTAAACATATGCGCCATTGTTAACTGCGCTAGAGGTGGGAAGCGACATTTTGATATTTCGCGCGAAGCTGACAGTTGCAAAATACTAGGCCCATACGTTGAGGGCGCAAATCTTTTAAAGAAGATTCATTGCTGTATTTTAGAGTTTAATAGGTTATCGAAGCAAGAGCCGTTAATTTTATCGGACATTCAAGAACCGGATTTTTGTAATGGGCATTTAGTTCATTGCTTAGAATATAAAGTAAAAATTTATTATTAGGAGATTATAAAATGGCGGCTGTAAATAATGATTGCTGTTACATTGGCGTAGGCATGATCTACGTTGGAGAGTATATTTGTGGAACTGACGGCGTATTGGTTAATACTCCGAAAAGATTCATTGGTAACACCTCAAACTTTCAAATTGACGTATCTCAAAATACGAGAACACAACCAGACTTCACAACTGTTGCGGGCGGTCCGGATTGCACTGTAACTACTATTGATGAGGTTACCGTTCAAATGGATGTTGCTTGTTTTAAGTCTGAGAATCTTGCTTTTGCACTTTTTGGAGAAACATTTGACGCGCTTGCAGGCACTGGTTTCACGGAAACTTTATTCGCGCCAGCAAACCCAGCTGATGCGTTTTTAGCTCTGCAAAACCTTCCAGACACGACAAATAACCCGATTGTAGTTGCTGATGCTTTGGGAACTGTATATGTAGAGCGCGTTGACTACACTGTCGGAAGCAGTGGCATTACTCTAACAGAGTCAACTACTATTCCAGGCGATTCAGAATTAGTAATAACATATGATCACATTGCATGTTCAATTGTTGAAATGCTAACAGCCGGATCAAGTGAAGTATCTATTTGTTTTGATGGTCGCAACGCTGCAACTGACAGACCTTTTAGAGTTACACTTAATAGAGTTAGACTAAACCCAACTGCAAGCTTAGGTTTGATCTCTGATGACTTTCAATCAATCACATTGACTGGAACTGCTCTAAGAGATGCGACTATTCAAGCAGGCGGCGGCATTTCGCAATTTGGAACAATTAAACAAGCGGGATAATCTTATGACTAAAAAGAACGAATGTTGCTTCCTCGGTCGTGGGAAGGTTGGGATTGCTTGTATCGATTCTAATGGTTCATGGGGTATTGATTGGGGTTCTGGTTGGGGTATGAATGGCGCTGAGCTACCCCCAATCAGACATATTGGCAACGTCAATTCGCTTTCTTTGAATATTGATTTCGAACAAAAAAGATCAATTAACTTAGGCCCTGGATTCTATGAGAATGATTGCAGCGTTTGCATAATTAACGACGTAACTTTTAATATGTCTCTTAACTGCATAAGTAGCGAAAATCTTAGACTTGCTCTGATGGGTAATATCAGACAGGTTTCTGCTAAGCCAGAGCCGCAGTCTCACAGTGTTTGTCCTAATTCAGACGTTCCCTTTGAATGTGGAACTTTCATACCGTTTAATACTCCTGGAGTTGATCCATCTACGTTATCAGTTAGTTTGTCAGATGATTCAATAGAGTTAATTGAGGGCGTTCATTACCAAGCTGATCCGTTTGGCATTGAACTATTGATTGGTTTGTCTTTACCTGGTGGGGTTAGCTTAGATCTGACATACACTGGAATGACTGACTATACAACCGTAGAGGCTTTAACTGACACTTGCAAAAATGTAAAAATGATATTCAGAGGCTTTAATTTAGCTGATGGAAATGCGCCTTTTTTGGCAATTCTTCACAACGTTAAATTATCTCCAACTTCTGCTTTTCAAATGATCAGCGAAGACTTCACAACCCTTGAATTAACGGGTACTTTAGAAGCTGACAGCTCAATAACTGAGTCAGGTCACTCTAGGTATTTTAAAATAATTAAATTGGGGAGTTGAAAAATGGATATTTTCAAAAGAGAATCAGTAACTTTAAATGTTAATGGTGAGCAGATTGTGGTAGGCGAAATTTTAATGAAGCACTACAAGACAGTCAAGAATGATATTGCATCGATAACTGAAAAGTTAACTTCACAAAACGGTCAAAAGTTAGATTTAAAATCTCTTGTTGGAAATAGTCTGTCGACATTTGAGAACATCATAAAAACTATTACAGGTAAAGATTCCAAATTTACCGATGAGCTAAGTCAAACTCAAATGGAAAAGATTTTGCAAACAGCTTGGGAGATTAATAAAGATAGTTTTTTAATGAAGGAAATATCGAAGAAAATCAAGGCAGCTTTGGCACGGATGGAGAAGGCCAGAGAAGCCCAAGAGCTAAAGATAGAACAAGCGATGAAGTCGATAACGAAATAGCAACCTGCGTTCAAACGTTGATTGAAAATGGGCATTCTTTTACTGAAATAGGAAACTACACCATAAGGCAGTTTCAGGAGTTCATAAAAGTAATTGGCAAGCTTAAAAAGAGTGATTTGCTAATTCAATTGGCTTTAAATGCAACTGCGGCTCAAGGCGATGAGGCAGGCATTAAGAAAATGCAGCAACTTTTAGGCGGGAAGGTTAAAAACCAGATCCCTGATAAATGGATAACAAAATAAACATAGCGAAGGAATGTTATGGCAGGACAGATAAAACCAAGATACGGATTTCAAACGTTTGAACCTTCAGCAAAAGGCTGGGCGCAAGCTAAGAACCGAGAGGCTTGTAAACTAGATGCTGTGACATTCCCTTCATATGACCAGATAGGCCCGCTTCCAGAGTTTGGAACTTCAGCAGGTCAACAATGGATTGACAGCGAAGATAACTCTCTTAATACTTGGGATGGTTCTACTTGGTTTAGATGCCCAGCTACAAAGGGCATGGTTGCGCACGATTGCGAGAGAAACTTATTCACATTTTTTAACGGAACTGATTGGGTTGATTTACTAACAGCCGACGCTCTAAGAGATGTTTTAGAAGCTAACTTAAATCTATTTTATGCTTTTAGTTCTGGAAATGGTGCGCCAACAGAACCGCCAACTTTTAACTTTCCATTTTACCAAGACCTAGATACCTCTGATATATATATTTATAATTTTAATAATGGTCAATGGCTGCCTTTAAGTAATCCATCGGCAGTTGTTTCGGCGGGCGCTGAATCTTCTGGTGTTTTCCCTATAGGCGATGCAAACGGATTAATTGATAGTTCATGGCTTTCTTTTGTTAATAACACCACGGGACTAATATCCTGTGATTTTATAGAAGATAAAACTGAAGATAATTACACCCAAGTTGGATCTGATTTTACCTCGCTTCCAAGTAATCAAACAGTTGAAGTAAATTTTCCTGATTTTACAAATTCTGATATTTCAAAATCTGGTGCCGGTGGTTACGACATATTAAGTGCTGGAAGATACGACATAAGATTTACAGCTAATTCATTTCATAACCCTGCGGAGTGGGGGGAATATATAGCCTTCTTAACAGTTTCCGGTTTTGGATCTATAAGCGGCCCTGCATCTTTAGTAGGTCAAGGTCAACAATCCGTTAACAGTACGCAATTAGGTTCTCAGGTTTCTATTGTTGCAGACCTTGCGGTCGGCGATAACATACTAACCAGAGTTAGATACACTAATCAAACAGGAACGAGTGGAACTATCTCAAATGCTTTTATATCAATTACAAAAATAAAGGATTTATAAAATGTCAGCAACTACAAAACCAAGATTTGGATTGATAGCAGGTTGGAGTGAAGGCGAAAAGGGTTGGGGCGATTTCGTTAACCAAAACTTTTGCAAAATAGATAACTTATTATATCTTGCAGTTGAGAGCGTTGGGGTTCCACCGGTCTCAAATGTAAATGGCAACCAATATATAGATGAAAATAATAATATTCAAACATTTGTTGACGGTGTTTATGTTGAATGCGCACCCAGAAAAGGCATGAGAGCGCTTGATTGTTCAACAAACTGCACTTTAACATTTACAGGCGATGCATGGGTTGATTTAGTATCTGCAAAGATAGCGGAGTCAGGCGGCGGCGGTGGAGCAGGAATACCAGGGCCGCAGGGGCCAGCAGGAGCCGATGGATTGCCAGGAGCCGACGGATTACCAGGTGCGCCAGGCCCGATTGGCCCAGCAGGAGCTGACGGGGTTGCAGGAGATTTATCAATTGAAGATCTAACTGATGTTTCAATCGATGCAATAGCAGACGGGCAACTTCTTTTGTGGAATAGTTTAGAAGGATCTTTTTTCCCTGTAGATTTACCTGCTGCCGGTGGAGATAATATCTGCTGTTTGACAGATCCAGGCGGTTTAGTAGCGCTTGATACTATCGTCATCGACTCTCTTGGTATTCCAGTAAAATCAGATATCACAGTTGCGAATCAAGTTGCACATTTTGTTGTTGTTGATGTTCCAGGAGATGGAACTGTATGCCTTCAATCATTTGGCCCTTATGAGTTTGCAGCGCCTCACGGCTTGGTTATTGGCGATTACTATTTTGAAGGGCCAGGAGCGACCATAACAAATGTTGAGCCTACTTCTGGAATAAACAATGTATTATTTTATGTTGTTTCGGATACAAAAATAGATATCACATCTGGAACTAGACCATTTCTGACAGTTGCACCATAAAAGAGAGGACTAGATATGAGTAATACAAGAATAATTACGCCTACGCAAAACGCTACTCAACAAGCTGCTTTCGAAGTTACGCTAAGCGCACCGGTTTCGATAACTCAAGCGGGCACTACAATACTTTGGGATGTAGTAAATGTCGATAATCAAAACAGCTACAACCCGTTAACAGGAACCTACATTATTCCCGTTGGCTTCGCTGGTCATTGGTTGTTCACTGCGGCCTATCACTCAGACATTACCGAGGACACAATATTTACATGCACCATATTCAATGGTGGTTTTAGCGCTGGCTCAGCGGGAGCTAACAGAACATCAAATTATGATCCACAATTTGACCCGCATATAGACGGAGTTTATGTCCAATCAAGCAAGCTAATGTCAGAGGGCACTCCAGTAGCAGTTGCAGGGTTTGTCGGCAATCCAAGCTCAACGCCAATAGACACCGTACTCGACCCCAAGTTTAACTATTTTCACGGCATATTTTTAGGGGCTTAAAAAATGGATAATGTTTTTGATCTTAATTATGCGCCAACCCCTTTAACAAATGTCGGCTTTAGCTACGAGAGAACCAGTAGTACGCCTGGTGTCGATGGTTTTGGCGAACGCAGACCAGTAGCTTGGAATAGTTTGCAATATAGAACCGACCCAGCATTCACTGTAGCGCCAGGCTTTGGAACTTTTACTTTACCTGCCGGATACGATGGCCTTTGGTATTTTAGCTCGCGCTATAGGTGGAGTGGTGGCCCAAGGCAATTATTTTGGCTTAGCATAGAAAAAAATACCGTTGATACGCATATAACTAACAGAAGTTTCAACGACGCGGATACGGACAATCCACAATTTCAAAACTTAATAGTATCTGGGATAGTCCCGATGGTTGCAGGTGATGTAATTAGAATTGTTCAACAACGCCAAGAAGGACAGTTTATAAACGGAGCCGAAGCAGGCAACGCTCAGAATACAGAGTTTTGGGGTAAATGGCTGGGAGCCTAATGACTAAGCTAGATAAAAATACATTTATGCCAATAGGGTTTGCATTGTTTCTAGCTATGACTGCGGTCGGGGTTGCCAGTAATACAAGTGCGAGATTCACGGCTCTAGAGAAAGATATTAATCACCATTCTGCGGATATAGATTTGTTGATATTTGAAATACGTGAAATGAGAAAAGATATAGGCGAGCTAAAAATTACCGTTGAGCTTCTAAGCAAAAGCAATGAGGACTAACCAATGCCAGAAACTAATTTAAGAATTAATGTTGAGGCAAATAACAGGCCTATATTAAACTTAATAAGAGATATAGGCGTTCTCGATCAAGCAGAACTTGATAGCATAACAGCAGAAGCGACAAGACTAGAAGCATCGTTTGAGAGTGTAGGTCAAACACTTCAAGGCGTTGGAAGCAGAATAAATGGCCTAGGTAGATCTCTAAGTATAGGCATAACCGCACCACTAGCGGCCCTTGGAATCGGAGCTCTAACTCAAGCCGCTAACATAGAACAATTAGAAGTTAGATTGGCTGGTTTGGCAGGATCAGCAGAAGCAGGAGCAGAAGCATTAGAATCTTTAGTTGATTTCACTGCATCAACTCCTTTTCAACTTGACGATGTTGCAAATGCTGGTGCGACGCTTTTGTCATTCGGAGTAGAATCAGATTCATTAATCGATCAGCTAAGAACATTAGGTGATACGGCAGCAGGCTCGGGCGCGAGTCTAGGTGAACTTGCAGGTATTTACGGACGCATATTGACTCAGGGTCAATTGACTGGCGAAACTCTTAACCAAATAGGAGAGCGTGGAATACCCATAAACAGGGCTTTGGCTGAAACTCTTGGGGTTGCAGAATCTGAAATTAGAAACCTAGTTTCTACTGGCGCTATCGGAATACCTCAACTTGACGCGGCTTTTGAGAGTCTCACCACTGGATCAGGTGCATTTGCAAACCAACTAGAACTTCAATCGAGAACTTTAGGCGGCGCTTTTTCTACGGCTCTTGATAACGTTAGGTTACTGCTAACAGATATAGGCCGAGGCCTTAACGAAGATTTCAACATC
>JALZWC010000592.1 GCA_023300255.1 Saprospiraceae bacterium
TGTCCACTTTAAATTCCAGTCAGAATTTACTTTCTCCTTATCTGCTACTAATTGATCTTTCTCTTTCTTCCACGTTGTCCACTTTAAATTCCAGTCAGACTTAGTTTTTTCTAATTCTTTTTGACTAGATTCCCACTTAAATTTCCAATCCTTTTCTTTTTTCTCTGCATCAGATTTAAAACCTAAATAAGTATTATTAATACCATCATGCTTAGTTCTCCAATTAGCAAGTTCCGTAGATTGGTTTTCCCATTTCATTTTCCAATCATTCACATCTCCTCTAAGGCCAATACGTTCTTGATCCGCAACAGAATAATCAGAGCTAAGTGTATTATACTTAGTTAAGTAACCATCATAGTCACTTTTCAAAGTTCCGTAGGCAGTTTGATGCTTATCAGACTCGCCTTTCCAAAATAACACCTTTGCTTTTCGCAAAAGCCAACCAATCCATCCACCCCAAAGGGCTGCACCTAACATGGCTAGTAATGGAAGTAGCCAACACAAAAATGGTGATAACATAATTTATATATTTTTATTTTTTTTAAAATTGGTTTCAAACAAGAACTGCTTTGTAATACCGTCTGGCATTACAAAGCAATTAATGAATTTATCGAAGTGTTACTTCAACTCTACGATTCTTAGCTTTTCCAGCGTCTGTATCGTTCTTAGCAATTGGCTTATCTGGGCCGAATCCTTTTGCATTCATTCTTTTAACCCCCAAACCATTACCAACCAAGTAATCTCTTACAAATTCTGCTCTTTTTCTAGATAAACGAGTATTTACATTAGCAGCACCTACGTTATCTGTATGACCACCAACTTCTAAAGAACTTTTAGCTACGTTATCTAAATAGAAAACTAAATCAGAAAAATCCGTTCTCTGTGCAGCGGTAAGATTTACTTCTTGCTTACCACTTGCAAAATATAAGGTAAGTGGCTTACCCAATAAGCGAGCTTTAATCTTGGCTACTCTATCAGCCACATCATTGGTAGCTTTTCCAAAATTAAAATTAACCCCATTATGCATGATATTTTTCATTGTAACTCCAGTTCCTAATAAAGAAGAACTTGTTAACAATTGGCCTCCTGGTACACCTAACTTAGATAGTATTTGCTTTACATTATTTGCTCTAGCCAATCCTAAATTTGGAAAAGCACTACCATTCGTTTCATTTTTAGCATAAACTCCGTTAATCGTTAAACTACGATCAGGATGCCCCTTTAAGTAGGTTGCTGTTTTCGCCAAAGAAGTATTTACATCTGTAGATAATGGTGTAATATAAGAGTAGCTTGATTTATTAAAATCAATATTCTTAGGTGCTGTTGCACTAAATGCAGAACCATCCTTAATTAATAAAGATGCTGGAGCTAGCGCAGTAACTGCTGCAACTGCTTTTGGTACTATTTTCTTAACTATTTCTTTTTTCTCTTCTTCTCCTCCTGCTGCTGCAATACCTGCACCGAAGAAACATTTTGGACATATCCACAACCAAAAGGCAAGAATCCAAAGTATTAAAATTAATAAAGGCAGCCAAATACTTTTCAAATTCATTTTTATTTTTTTAATATGTGTAATGAGAGTGCTTCTAAATATCCATTCCTAATTTATTAGGATTAGGTAAAAATATTTATGGTAAGTCGGGATCTATAATGTTAACAAAAAGTTACATTACTATTTATAGGACTATTAAATTCTCCATATAGTAACTTTTTTGAAGCGTAAAATTATAAAAAACTGTTAACTCCTACTAGTGCCAGATTCTTAGTGGTCTGCTATGTTATTACTATTCAATAAATCCACAAAAATACTATTTCATAATTCATTGTATAACAATGCTTTACAATAGATAAAAAAACTTAAGTATCATTTTTATTTTTAAAATTCTCGCATATAGTACCTCATTTCCTCGCTTGTGCTCTCATATTGTTAGATTCTACATCGTTTCTAGCAAAGCTAGAAGAAGATAAATTCAATTTAGCTACAACTACATAATCCCGTTTCTTAATCAATAAGAAGCTTCTTTTATTGGAATCTTTTCTTAACAAAAATGGTATATATTATTAGTTATATAATAAGGAAAGAAGAATTGTTCTAACTTTTCTCTACTTAAAAATACGTTCAGAAAAACTAGAAAGTTACATACGCATTACTTTGCCTTTTCATTGGACCTAAAAATATTAAACTAGTAATAATTTAATTGAAAGTGTACTTTTGCACATATTAGTCAAAAAACAGCGCTAACAGCCTCTTTATTAGGCGTCTATTCACTTATAGATTGTCAGTTGAAAAAGTAGTAAACTGCTAATATTGTCCAAACCTTATCGTCGGATGGCTACCGCCGTCCGATGATAAGGTTTTCATCGCTATCAAACGACAATAGCCATCCGACGGCAGATTTGCAACACTACCGCTTTTATATCTGACGATCTATAAGAACTTAACTAAGTAACGTCAAAAATAACTTGCTCATCTAGGACAGATTCTTTCTGTCGTTACTAAACCATTTATAAAAATGTATAGAACACATAATTGTGGTGCCCTTAGAATGGCAGATATAGGAACAGAAGTAACCCTTAGTGGTTGGGTTCAAAAATCTCGGGATAAAGGATTTATGATGTGGATAGATCTAAGAGATCGATATGGTATCACTCAATTAATTTTCACAGAAGAAAAAACGCCACCCGCTCTTTTTGAAATGGCTCGCTCGCTAGGTAGAGAATATGTGGTTAAGGTGAAAGGTACGGTGATAGAACGATCCTCAAAAAATGATAAAATCCCCACTGGAGATATTGAACTAGAAATATTAGATCTAGAAATACTAAATGTTTCTAAGACCCCTCCATTCACAATAGAGGATGAAACAGATGGTGGAGACGAATTACGGATGAAGTATCGGTATTTAGATTTACGTCGAAATCCAGTTCAACAAAATATTATATTCCGTAGTAAATTGGCTATGGCTACTCGAAAGTATTTGTCTGACACGGGCTTTATTGAAGTAGAGACGCCTGTATTAATAAAAAGTACCCCTGAAGGAGCTAGAGATTTTGTGGTACCTAGTCGAATGAATAAAGGGCAGTTCTATGCTTTACCGCAATCTCCTCAGACTTTTAAGCAGTTATTGATGGTAGCTGGTCTTGATAGATATTTTCAAATTGTCAAATGCTTTAGAGATGAAGATTTAAGAGCGGATAGACAGCCAGAATTCACACAGATTGACTGTGAAATGGCATTTGTTACTCAAGAAGAGATTCTGAATACCTTTGAAGGCTTAACAAAGCACTTATTTAAAGAAACATTAGACGTAACATTAGCGGATTTCCCTAGAATGAGCTATGATGATGCTATGCGTATATATGGGTCTGATAAGCCAGACTTACGTTTCGATATGCCGTTTGTAGAACTAAACGACTTGGCTAAAGGCAAGGATTTTCCTGTTTTTGATAATGCGGAATTGGTCGTTGGTATTTGCGTGAAGGGAGAAGCAGAAAATAATTCTAATAAGGATATTAAGAAATTGACAGAATGGATGCAACGACCACAAATCGGTGCTAAAGGGTTAGTCTATGTCAAATATGGCCAAGATGGATCAATCAAATCATCTGTAGGAAAATTCTATTCTGAAGAAGATTTAAAAGCTTGGGGAGATAAAATGGGTGCCGAAAAAGGCGACATCGTTTATGTGCTGTCTGGAGAAACAGATAAAGTTAGAAAACAACTTAGTGAACTACGTCTTGAAATGGGTCGTAGATTAGGTTTAATGAAAGCTGGTGACTTCAAGCCATTATGGGTTGTAGATTTTCCATTATTAGAATGGGATGAGGAATCTGAAAGATTCCACGCAATGCACCATCCATTTACCTCTCCAAAACAATCAGAGATCCCCAATATGTTAAACGGAGATCATGAAGCAATGAAGAACTTAAAGGCAGATGCCTATGATTTAGTCATCAATGGTTCTGAGATTGGTGGTGGATCTATTAGAATCCATGATCGAGCCTTACAGTCTAAAAACTTTAAATTATTAGGCTTCACCCCAGAAGAGGCAGAAGAACTGTTCGGTTTCTTACTAGGTGCTTTCGAATACGGTGCTCCTCCTCATGGTGGTATTGCTTTTGGTTTTGATCGTTTATGCGCTGTGCTAAATGGACAAGCATCCATTAGGGACTTCATCGCATTCCCTAAGAATAACCAAGGTAGAGATATGATGATTGACGCGCCTTCGAATATATCGGGAGAGCAAATGAAGGAGTTAGGAATAGATCTTGCGCTTAGCGAGGAGACTGTTTAATTCTCTTCACTAAGTAAAATTATTTAACAGACTTTAAGAAAAATTTGACTACTTAAAATATATGTATATATAATCTCTTGAAAAATAACAAGCTAATAATCAAACAATTATTAGCTTGTTTTTTTTTATAAAGTATTTTAAAAAGTGTAACCATTAGAAGTGACTTTCATAGATTCGTTCTAGTCTAAAATAACACACGCTAAGCTCAGCGGACGAGGAAAAAAACAAATCCTATGTGATTTCATTATTTTCCTCATCCCTGATTAGCGAAATTCTTTCCATCCTAATTTCACGTTCTTTTTACCACATAGAGTTCATTAAGGCAAACCTTATGTAGAGATCATTAAGGTAACACTAGTTCTGTATAGAGAATCTTAAAAAAACATTAATTACTTACACTAAGTAATTATTTTCATCCAGTATTTGTCCATTTTTGCAGCGTATGATTCGGGAAGGAAAATTTTCCAATATCCTATAATCGTGCGTTGCAAAAAGGACTGCTGTGGTGTTGATCTTTGTTAATTCTCGCAATAGGATCATTATACTATCAGAAGTATCTGGATCTAAATTACCTGTAGGTTCATCTGCGATTATTAATTTGGGGTTATTTAACAATGCTCTTGCTAATACGACTCTTTGTTGTTCTCCTCCCGACAATTCAAAAGGCATCCTTTCTAATTTATCTTTTAGTCCAACCATTTCCATTACCTCTAATATTCTATTTCGCATCTTCGCCGAATCATTCCATCCAGTAGCCTTCAAAACAAATAATAGATTATCCCAAACTGACCGATCTGCTAATAGACTAAAGTCTTGAAACACAATTCCTAATTGTCTACGTAGTTGAGGAATAGTATGCCGATTTAGAGTATTAAGATCAAAACCCGCTACGTTACCTTTACCTTGCTTTAAAGGCAAAACTCCATATAAGGTTTTTAATAGACTAGACTTACCACTACCTGTTTTACCAATCAAATAAGCAAACTCCCCATCCCGAATTGTCAAATTAACGGACTGCAATACCAAAAAATCTTGTTGGTATATGCTAGCATCTCTTAATGTTATAATGGTATTTTTATCCAAATTGTTGGTAATTATTTTAGAACACCCTTATTGAGTAATTTTGAAACAGAAAAGAGCGTAGAGAGCAGAGAATAGAGATGTATTACGTTCAACCTGTCTGCCAAGGCGCGCAGGCAGGAATAGACGAGCCTTCGTTCTTTTTTAAACGAAATGAGTGTGTAAAGAATTGGGAGAAAACACATATAATGTTGACGAATTTACCACATAGGTACATAGTTCACATAGTATTACTCCTTATCAGGTAGCTACTAGACTTACTAGA
>JALZWC010000593.1 GCA_023300255.1 Saprospiraceae bacterium
GATTCAGATAATGATACGGTATGTGATCAAGAGGATCAATGTCCTAATTTGGATGATCGTTTATTAGGGATGGCATGTGATGATGGAAATCCAAATACAGGTAATGATATTTATGATTTGACTACTTGTTCTTGTGCGGGAATAGTTGGTGATAATACAGTTACTAGAACAACTTGTAGAAGAGTTACAGATTCTTATGATGATGTAGAAGAAAATACAACGGACGGTTTTGTCGATCATAATAGTTCTGATATAGAATTAATTTATAATCGAAATTATAATCAAGTAATAGGCCTTCGATTTGGAAATAGTGAAATTCCGCAAGGAGCAACTATCCTAAGTGCTAGTGTTCAATTCACAGCGGATGAAACTTCTAGCAACCCTGTTGATTTAGTGATAAAGGGAGAAGCGACAGATGATGCTGCATCTTTCTCCTTATCATCTTATAATGTTTCTACTAGAGCAACCACTAATGCTTCAAGTAGCTGGTCACCTGAACCTTGGTTAATGGTAGGAGATGCAGGAGCGACTCAAAAGACAACAGACATTGCGGCTATTATTCAAGAAATAGTAGATCGTCCAAATTATCAATCTGGAAATGCCATTGCTTTAATCATTGAAGGAACGGGAAAAAGAACAGCAGAATCATATGATGGAAGTCCTGATCAAGCAGCAGAATTGTGTATTACTTATTCCATAGAAGAAGTTGTTGATTCTAAGCCTTCTTGCTCAACGCCTTCCTTAAATGCACTAAATAATAGTGCAAATGGACTTGCAGATTTAAATGCGGCGAGTATTCAAATTGGATCAGCTACTATTACTGCTTCAAGTACATTTACAGGTACAGCTACTGCTGATGAAGACATCATCAATAACCGTCAAACCGATGGGACAATAGGTATTCGACAGGGAGTCAAATTATCTACAGATGTTTTTAATGCTAAGATTAATACCTATACATTTAGTAAGCCAGTTTGTGAATTGAATATGAGTGTATGGGATATTGATCGAACAGATAATGTAGAGATTACCGCTTATGCTGATGGAGTACCAGTTACTTACACCATATCAAATTTAGGAAGCTGTGTGAACCAAGTAGGAAATACATTTACGTCGACTTGTAATGTACAAGTAAATGGAAATATCAAACATAAATTCGATATACACTTTGACCAATGTGTGGATCAAGTAGTTTACAAATTTTATATCCAATCAGGTGGTACAGACAAAGGTGGTTCTTACACGATAACTTGGGGTGAAGGATGTGAGAAACCAACAACATGTGTAGCAGGTGTACCTTGTAATGATGGTACTCCTAATACTGCTAATGACCTAATAAACGACGATTGTGAATGTGTAGGTACACCAATTTACGATTGTCCTGTCCTGTCTGCTAATATTGGAGATGCATGTAATGACAGTAATGCGAATACTATTAATGATGTAATAAACGACGATTGTGAATGTGTAGGTACGCCAATTGTATCTACTGGAAATCCTTGTGATGATACAGTAATTACAACAGGTGATGGTACAATTACTATCGATGGATTAAATAATGGACCAGTAGTATCTGTTCAAGTGCTTACTAATAGATGGACTGATGTTTACAGTTGTTGGGATAATGATTGTAATAAACCAACAGAAGCAATTGAAACAGGAGAAGGAGAATTCTTTGTATTTATCAAATACTTTGATAGTTCTTATTCGTTGATTTGTGAAGTAAGAGAAACAATTACAGTAGGTGGAACAGATCCAGTAGATCCGATTGATCCAGTTGATCCAGTTGATCCAGTAGATCCAGTTGATCCGATTGATCCGATTGATCCAGTAGATCCAGGAATGACGATTTGCGATATTAATGTTACACAGAATGGTGCATCTTTATTATTCTCAAATGTTAACTCCAACTCTTCCATAATTGTTTTAGATTTATCTACTTGGAAAACAGCGTTTACTTGTTCTCCGTGGGGAGGGGTATGTGAAGGTAGTTTTACAGTAGATGGTTTAACACTTAGAGGAGAGTATATGATTAAAATAGCTAATTATGCTACGGGATGTACTGTGGATGAAATAATTACTATTATAGATTCTACTGTAGATCCAGTAAATCCAATTGATCCAATTGATCCAGTAGATCCAATTGATCCAGTAGATCCAATTGATCCAGTAAATCCAATTGATCCAGTAGATCCAATTGATCCAGTAAATCCAATTGATCCAGTAAATCCAATTGATCCAGTAGATCCAATTGATTCAGGAATGACTGTTTGTGATGTTACTATTACTCAAAATGGTTCCTCCTTATTGTTTACAGATGTGAGTAAGAATTCTTCTGTAATAGTATTAGATTTATCTACATGGACTACTTATTTCTCCTGTTCCCCATGGGGAGGAGCGTGTGAAGGTAGTTTCACAGTAGATGGTTTAACAGCTGGAGGAGACTACCTGCTAAAAGTAGCTAACTATGCTACGGATTGTACAGAAGATGTTACAATTACTATTGCATCAAATCTTAATAGTGTAGCACAAGGTAGAAGTATTAATACTGGTACTTTGAATGACTTAGCTAAAGATAATGCTACATTGGAGCATGCAGTTACAAGCAAGCAGTCAGTAAAAAATATTACACCTATTGCATCGAATTATATACCCGAAAAAACGGACTTAAGTATCTATCCAAATCCAGCAGTTGATGTAGTAAATGTGACGATGGGGAGTTATGAAGGACAAGTCGGTCAGATTAATTTATTCAATGGTATGGGACAAATTGTTTCTCAATTATCTATTGATCAAATTGATGCAACTCCTATACAAGTTACTTTAGATCAAGCTACAGCTGGACTATATTATTTACAAATAATAGTAGATGGACAATTAGTAGACATGCAAAAAGTTATCGTTGAAAAGCGATAAGGAGAAAAGTCTTTTACTTCCTGTATTGTTTTGAAATAGCGTTACAGGATTTAAAAATAAAGTTTTCAAAATTAACTGAGAACACTAGACTTGTTTCTAAATAAGGAATACGTATATGAATTATAGATTTTTTTGTTAATTTTTCTCAAAAAATCAGTGCATAGCCTAGCTACGGACTTATTTTTTGGGGGAAATTAACGGAAAAAGATATTTTCAGATATGTGTTTATTATTTAGAAACAAG
>JALZWC010000594.1 GCA_023300255.1 Saprospiraceae bacterium
TGAAGGAGAATTGTTGATACTTTGACTGAGTTAAAGTGAAAAATAAGAGCAAAAGAAGCAGCATAAGTTACGAAGTTATTTCATACACATTCCTAAGTGTAGCAAGTTGTTTATGGCTGCCAAAAAACCAGTGCGAAAGTTATTTATTATTTCTTTCCATCTGGGTTCTGGCAACTCATATAAATTCATTACTTTGTAAAGATTCAAAGAAAGACGAGATAATTACATCAAATCATCTCCTGTATTAAATCTCATTTTCAGTAAATAAGGATTGAATCCCTTTTTTGCATAAGCTTTTATAGCACTTTCATTTTCTGCGTAGACGTCCAATTGAAATTCTGTTAAGTTTCTTTCTTTGCCCCACTTCGTGAGTTGACTCATTATTTTTCCATTTATTCCCTTTCCTCTGAATGCAGGCGAGACGTACATAAAACCTAAATGGACGTATTGAGCAGGTTTTTTAACAGGAGAAGAATTTTTTATAAGCGCATATCCTGAACCAATAATTTCTCCATCAATAGAGGCGACTAGGACCTCTGCATCTTCTCGCTGAATTAGATTTTCTAGATTGTAATATTGTATTGGATCTTTTTTTAAAGTTGGGGCGAATGGTCGTTCATATTGAATGACTCCTTGCTCTAATAATCTTAAAGTATCTAGGTCTTTGAGTTCTGCTTTGCGTATTTTAATATTCATTCGATCTAATTTTAATTGTTGACGTAAGTAGTCGGACATAAATAAGATGACAATTTAAATGAGATTATTTTTTTGCTAGTTGGTTTTAAAAAAGTCGCACATAGCCTAGCTGCGTAAGACTTTTTTAAAGATGAGCTAGATTCGGGGAATCTAGTGAACCGCATGCGGATGGGATGCCAGCGGAAAAAGAAGCCATTTTAATGTTAGGTTATTTTTGGTTGACTACTTATTATGTCGAATTTAACTTGCTTCCTCAATTCTTTGTAGGATTCCTTTTACATGGCTAATGCAATTTCTATAGAATCGGACTTTATACATTCGGTATTCGAGTGATTTAGAAATCAAGAATCGAAATTCTTCATTATTGCGTAATGCTTCTTGATCAATGGGTATATACCCAATCATCAGTTTGATGTCCAAGCCGACATCTACTGGATAAGTTACTTGCAATGAATCATTAATACTTAAAGTGTACTTTAAGCTGGTATCCTGATTTACTCTAAAATTGTCTTTAAAAAAAGGAGTTAAGTAATCATTGATATCTGGGTTTAAGGTATTCCCTTTTGATATCCTCGGAAAATCGTTATTATATACCAAGGTAATTAGATTTCTTAGGGTATCATCTTTAAGGAGATTGATCCCAAATGATTTTAGGTTCTCATAACCTGAAGTATTTGCAAATATGTACTCATCTCGAGTCATCCAATAAAAATCCATTATTAAAGAATCTGATACTTCTTCTTTATTATTATTCAAGAATTTTATTGCATTCACGTTACTTTGTAAGCCTATTTTATGAATGACAAGATCTGCTTCTAAATCTTCTAAATTACCCTGTAATTCAAAGTAAATTTGCTGGGTTATCTCTTTCTCATTTTGGTTTCTATTGAGTCTTTCCCCATATTTGGTTAAATAAAATGCGATTACGATACCTATTATGATAATAAGAATCTCTATAAAATAAGTTAGTACTTTTTTTGTTTTCATATTTTTGTTTTAAAGTGGACTCCTAATTTTAAGAAAAACTATATGGTATGTATTAGGAGGTCGAAGTGACAAGTCCATGAGCTAATTTACCTAATTGTTTGATACTTTGTTCAATTTCTATAGTAAAAGGCTCTGCAAAACTTAATCGAATACAATGTTTGAAATCTCGTTCTACAGAGAATATTTGCCCAGGGGCAATACTAATTTGCTGATTTTTAGCCAATCTAAATAATTCATAACTATCAAAATGTTTAGGGAATTCTATCCAAAAATTAAAACCGCCCTCAGGCATTCTAAAATAGATACTATTGGGGAAATACTGTAAAATACATTGACTATATCGTAAAGCCTGTGTATGTAAAGCAGAGCGTAGTTTTCGCAAATGAAAATCGTAACGTCCTTTTTTGAAGAAACTCAATAATGCCGCTTGCGGCAAATAGCTAGTGGTTAAAGATAATATTCTTTTTTGATGAGCGAATTGTTCTACAAAACGTCCTGGTTGACAATAACCAATTCGAAACCCTGGAGCTATTGTTTTGGATAAAGAGGAGCAGTACAAAACCCACCCTTCCGTATCATAAAATTTACAGGTACTTGGCCTGTTTTTACCAAAGTATAATTCTCCATAAATATCATCTTCAATAATTGGAATTTGTTTTGCCGTCATCAATTCGACCAAGGCTTTCTTTTGGGAATCAGGGATACAAATACCCGTTGGATTATGAAAATTAGTTACAAATAAACCTGCTTTAATTGGGTATTTTTTAATTGCCTTTTTCAAAAAAGGAATATCCAATCCTGTCTCAGAAATGGGTATAGATACGGCCTTTAATCCCAATCTTTCTACTGCCTGATGAATACTGAAATAGGTCAATTGATCTATGGCAATGACATCGCCTGGTTGAGTCAAAATTAATAAACTAATATTTAGAGCTTCCATACAACCTGCAGTAATGACCAAATCATCTGCTCGAAAGTTGCCGCCCCAATTCAATAATTGTTGGGCTATTACTCTCCGAAATTCTGGATCACCTTGAGGGTGGGTGTATTTTGCCAAAAGATCTTTTTCATTGCGTAGTGCTTCTGCAACACATTTATTTAATTTAGCTAAGGGCAATAATTTAGGAGAGGGCACTGCCGAAGATAATTTGATGATATTTTCTGAACTACGGAGTTCTACTAGTTCTTTAATAATTTCGGAAGTATCAATGGATTTTATATTAGGTTGAGTAGGGGAGGACTTACTAGGTGCAGGTCTTTCTGCATATCGATAGCATACGTAATAACCCGATTTTGGTCGCGCTTCAATAAAACCTTTCGCCTCCAACTGATAATAAGCTTTGAAGATAGTACTTGGACTAACATGCTGCTGTTTACTTAATAAACGTACAGAAGGAAGTTTTTCTCCGACTTTTAGAACATTGTTTAATATGCTGTCTTCTAGTTGGTTAGCTATTTGAGTATATCGAAATACCTTATTGTTTGTAGCCATGATATTATCTTCTTTACCGACAATTTTATACTATTAGTCGGATGTTATTTTAAATCTGATATGCTTAAAAAACAGAAAACTGAATCTGTTTTTTATTGACAAACATAGTTACTTTTGTACTCAGTTGAAATAGTGTTCTGAATAATTACTTAAGAAACATTAAAAATCTACCCGTTTTAACAGACGGAATTAAAATTGATTATTATGAAGACGATCGGTCTAATTGGTGGCATGAGTTGGGAATCTTCCAAATTGTATTATGAATTAATCAACCAAAAGGTAAAATCAAAATTAGGTGGTTTTCATTCTTGTAAAAGTATTCTGTATACTGTTGACTTTGAAGAAATTCACCGCTTGCAAGGAGAAGGCGATTGGGATTCTTTAAATAAAATAATGGTGAATGCGGCCCAAAGTTTGGAAAAAGCAGGAGCAGAAATTATTCTCATTTGTGCCAATACCATGCACCTATGTAGTGAAGCAATTATTAATAATGTATCCATTCCTTTGTTGCACATTGCAGAAGCAACAGGACAAGCGATTGTTGATAAAGGCGTGAAAAAAGTAGCTTTATTAGGTACTAAATTTACGATGGAAAAAGATTTTTATAAAGAGCTGTTAACTAATAAATATAATGTAGAAGTCTTAATTCCTACAGCAACAGAAAGAGACTATATACACGAAATTATTTATGGGGAATTGGTTCACGGCAAATTCGAAACTACTGCACGAGAGGGATACAAAGAAATTATTAGCAATTTGCAAAAAAAAGGCGCAGAAGGGGTCATTCTTGGATGCACAGAAATTCCTTTATTAATAAGTCCAAACGATGTTACCATTCCCACTTTCAATACGACCAAAATTCATGCGGAACAAGCAGTCGAATGGGCTTTGTTAGGGGAGCGAGTTTTAGTTAATAAATAATGTATCTGTATTCCTTTCAACCCTACTAAAATAAATAAGCATGATATTATCCAGAAAAGGTGTCCAAGAAGATATTCCAGGAATATTGGCGCTACAAGACCAGAATTTATATGGGAAAATGACGGAAGCAGAACGAGCCAATGGTTTCGTAACAACTCCATTTGTACCAGAACAAATAGAGGCGATTATCGAACAAGATGGTTTATTTGTAGCAGAGGATAAAGGAATAATAGTAGCTTATGTATTTGCAGGGAGTTGGGCGTATTTTCAGCAATGGAAAATTTTTGAATTAATGGTCTCTCGTTTTCCACTCCTCCAATTCAAAGGGCAAAAAATTACGGTGGAAAATAGTTTTCAATATGGCCCTGTCTGTATAGCAAAAGCTTATCGTGGACAAGGGGTGTTGCAAATGGTTTTTGAAGAAATGCGACAGGAGTTAGTTCATCGATTTCCAATAAGCATCACTTTTATCAATAAAGTAAATGTTGTATCCGAAAAAGCACATACCAAGAAATTAGGATGGGTGACTATTGATGAATTTCAGTTTAATAATAACACTTATATCGGTTTAGCTTTTGATATGAAAAAACCGGTGATTTAATATTTCTTTCTGGAGATGCTAAGTTTTATGGTTTGATACGGATTCATGCTGCAGACAGAAAAATAAAAATAAAAACATTGCTGTCAACATCTAACGGTCAACGTTTGGGCGGGATGGCTACATCCAAAAACTGTTTGAGCATGAGGAAAATCAATTCCGAACCGCTTGCGGATGGGAAGCCTTTTTGGACTAGAACCTGCCTGCCAAGGCACGCTATGGTATATACATAAGTATTCAGGATTGGCTGTCGCCAATGAAAAAAATTGAACGCAGAGACGCAGAGATGCAGAGCTTAACTACATT
>JALZWC010000595.1 GCA_023300255.1 Saprospiraceae bacterium
TGTTGCTATGATGATTATTAGACTTTGGACTAATCCTTTCAATCGGACCACGCTAGTGATCCGATTGTGGGGGCTGCGAGAATTTTCTCATCGGATCACTAACGTGATCCGATGAGAAAATCTTAAAGCGCCAAAGTAGAACTAAGAAGGTTTATTTTTTAAAAATCGCAACGACTTCTACGACTAAACCTACTAACATCAAGAATGGTGCTAATACTGTTCTACGGAATCCATAAATGATATTTTCATCCCAGACATCTGGACTAGGCATGCCGCCGCCCGTCATTAATGCTAAGCCTAGAAGAATAATTCCAAAACCTATCCCCATTAAAATATAATTTTGTCTGCCAAATAGAAGGGGATCTTTGGCAATCGTATTTGCCGTAGTCGTTCTTCTTTTTGATTTAGTTGGAGCTATTTTGGTATTCGTGCTCGTTGTGTTTACGACTGTTTTTTTAGCGGTAGTTGAAACGACTACCTTTTTGCTTTTAGGCTTGGCTTTGCTCATTTAATTATCGGTTGATTAGGAATGTGATATTCCTTATGTTTAATATCTATATTTATTACTGTTCAGCAACCATTAGGAACCTTCCCCAACCCTCCCTTAAGAAGGGAGGGGGACATCTCCGAAACGAAATCTTCAATTCGGAAACGAAATATTCTCCATCAACGTCTCCCCCTCTTTTTAAGAGGGGGTTGGGGGGAGTTCTGAAGAGTGTGCTAAAGAGTTACCCTATTTTATTTTTAATAAAGATCTTCTAATCGCATATTTAAATACTTATTAATGATAAAGTAAGTACTCAAGCCATTAATAAGAACCCCTAGAAATAAGAGACCTACTGCAATTCCTGCTATAGTAAAACCAGAGGAAAGAGTACTTATTTCTGGTAAATAACTATTTGCCCACAAAAGTAAGCATATCAATAAAAGGATAGCGATTATTGCGCTGATAATTCCATGTAGAATACTTCGCTTAATATAAGGCCTGCTGATAAATTCCCAAGTAGCCCCTACTAATTCCATATTTTTAATGACAAAACGATTTGTATATAAAGCCAATCGTATTGTATTGTGAATCAAGGTGATAGCAATAAATAAAAATAGACATCCAAGGACTAAGAATAACCAGCTAAATTTTTTGATATTAGTCACTATCTGTTGTACTAAGCCCTCCTGATAGTATACATCTTTTACGAAGCGTTCTGATTTTAGTTTATGGCGTAAGGCTTCGAGTCGTTCATTCGTCAAGTAGTCCGCCTTTACATTAAAAGTAATAACATCGTATAAGGGATTTGGTAAATCAAGACTTAATAAATCTTCTCCAACATCTTCTTGCAAAGACGTTAGTGCTGCTTCTTTACTTATTAACAGTACTGTTTCTGATTTTGTAATAGGATCTAATTGTATCGCACGTGCTAAACTATCTATCAAAAATGGATTGCTTTCTGGCTCTATTTCTACTAAAATGCTGACTCTTTCCTTTAATAGTTGCCCTAATTGGCGACTTAAACAAAAGAGAAGACTAAAAAAGCCTAATAAAAATAACACTACTGCTACGCTAGATATCGTATAAAAGTAATTGGGTTTAGTGCGTTGAGCTGGTGTTTTACCTAGTATATCTGGCATATGTTATTGTGGTCGATTGTTTGTCCTTTATCAATTAAAATCAAATTGATAAATCTATTTTTTGCGTCCCTAAGCTCAAAATTAGGAAAAAATAGAAGTTGGTAGGGTTAATGAAAGGTTATTCGGTTCAAATTCTCTATTTTTATCCTTCTTTATACGTTTTGAAGTTGAGTAAAAACGACTTCTTTAATAGATATTTAAATAGTGTTTATTCCAAAAAAAATTGTACAGCAAAATTTGACTACTGAGTGTCAACGTTTTATAAGCATTCAAAATTCAAAATTTTTCATTCAGAATTAAGTCTAATGAATTCTCGAACATTTTTGTTTTTCCTTGTATTATTATTTACCCCATCTTTATTTGTAGCTCAATCAATTCAACTAGCGAATGCCTCCTTTGAAGGAGAACATTCAGATGCCACAATGCCACAAGAATGGAGTGCTTGTCAAAAGAGCTCTACACCAGATATTTTGCCTGGCTCTTGGGGGGTTTACTTGGAGCCTTTTGAAGGTAATTCTTATATAGGTTTAATTACTAGAGATGATGGAAGTTATGAAAGTATTGGTCAAAAGTTAAGTACACCCATTCAAGGGCAAGAATGTTATCGCTTTTCAGTAGAATTAGCACATTCTAATACCTACGCTAACTATAATTTACCGATTCGACTAAGAATATGGGGGGCAACAAGCCGTTGTTCCAAGGATCAGCTATTAGTGGATAGTCCATCCGTAAAACATTTTGATTGGAAAACTTATGAATTAGAGTTCGTGTCAGAAGCAGAATACCCCTATATTATTATAGAGGCATTTTATGCTAAAGGGGTGTACTTTCCTTATCGAGGAAACATTCTGGTAGATGGCATTTCTCTTATTAGAACCTGTCCACGGGCATAAATAAAAGTTATTTTACGTGTGTCGGACACCTCCAAAGGTGTCCGACACGTATGTTATAGCTATTCTTAGAACTATTATAATAAGGCAAAGTGTAAGAATAAATTGGTCGTTTTAAGCTAGACATTTTTTCTTCTAAGGAATGCTAAAAAATTAAGCATAGCTGGGCTACGGTTCC
>JALZWC010000596.1 GCA_023300255.1 Saprospiraceae bacterium
GTCTATAGCAAAAGTATTAGGACAAAATTCATAAGGAGCGTAGCTTCGTCACCGTATTTACTACATCTTGTAAAAGATATGTATATACCATAGCCAAGGCACGCAGGCAGGATCAGTCATAGTATCAACAATACTCCTGCTTTTAAAGAAAAAACTAGGCACAAAATAAGCGACCCAAGAATGTACATTTATTCTTACACCATTACTTATCTATACAATCATTATTTACTTTTCTTTGATTGTCCAATCTGCTATTTCTAACCAAAACATTATTATAAAGTTCTAATCAAATACACTGGCATTATTTATGGTACATTTTCATCAAGTAAACATCATTGATAAACAGTAAATTATGCGTTTAAACAGCTTTTTTTTAAAATTTTTATTCCTCCTTTTATCTACCTCAGTATGCGCTGCACAAAGTACTGAAATGGTTTACACGGTAGTAGATCAAATGCCTTATTTCCAAGGCTGTGATAATTATGGATTTGGCTCTGACCAAAAACGTAATTGTTCTAACCAAGAAGTAGTCAATTACATTATGAATACCCTATCTTATCCAGAACAAGCAAAGCTAGCTGGTATAGAGGGAATCGTCTATATCAGTTTTGTAGTATCAAAAGATGGAACAGTAGTAGAATCCAAGATTTTAAAAGATATAGGCGGTGGTTGTGGGGTAGAGGCAATTAGAGTAGTGCAATCCATGCCGAATTGGATACCAGGGGAGTTAAAAGAAACCAAAGTACCTGTACAATTACAGTTGCCTATTCAGTTTCAATTTTCTACACTGAATGAAAGAGAGGAATACAAATTACGTTGGGGAACACTTAGTGAGGCAAATGAGGTGAGTCGTAAAGATTTACGAAGAAATTTAGAGGAAGCAGTACAGGTTTTTGATAGCCAAGGATTCATGACTAGCGTAAATGCCTTGGTTTTCTCTTGTAATAAAAATAATAAAGTATTAAGTATTCAGAGTAGCGGTGTGGTTACGCCTAAAATGCGAAAATTTATTAAGAAGAAATTAAAGAAAGGAAGCCTATTTTCTGTTATTGCGACTATTCAAAAGGATGGAGTGTTTATGGAAATTGATAAAGAGTTTGTGGTTGTGAAATAATGTGCTTGGCGGTCAAGCCATCAAGCACATTAACAAGCTATTAAATTAGGTATAAAACAATCCTGGGGCAGTCAATTTATTCATCCGATCACTTCTACAGGCTGACCGTCAATGCTGAAGTGGTCGGATAGTGCGTTGCGATCCGACCGCTGAAAGTGATCGGACCGCTTGTTTTTGTTAAGAAAATATTTCGTTAGTCATACGAAGTCGTCCAATCACTTTGGAGTGGTCGGATGACAGATCTCGTTTAGTCGTCCGATCTATGACTCGAAGCTATTAGCGGTCAGCCTGTGGAAGTGACTGGACCAATTGGGTGGACATTGCCTCAACTTTATTTTACACTCTGTTCGATTAGAATTATACTATTCTTCGATAATCTCTGTACTAGGACTAGGAGTGTCATCTTCAATTTCTTCCTCAATTATTTGCTTTCTAGTATGTACGTAATTTCTCCATTTATCAAGACATTCTTGAAAATCAGCGGGTAACTCTGATACAAAAGACATTTCTTCTCCAGTTGTTGGATGGACAAAACCTAAGGATTTAGCGTGTAAAGCCTGACGAGGTAAGATTTTAAAAGCATTATGTACAAACTGCTTGTATTTAGTAAATACCGTTCCTTTTAATATTTTATTTCCTCCATAGCGACCATCATTAAATAAGGTATGATTGGCGTATTTCATATGTACCCTAATCTGGTGTGTTCGACCAGTCTCTAAGTGACACTTAATCAAAGTAACATAATACATTCGTTCTACGACCTCATAATGGGTGATCGCATGCTTTCCTTGATCTCCCTCTGGAAATACGATAAACTGTAGCCTATTACTTGGATTTCTAGCTATATTACCTGTAATAGTTCCTTTGTCATCTTTTAAATCTCCCCAGACCAAAGCATAATACTCCCGTTTGACCGTATGATTAGCAAACTGTTTACTCAAATGAGAAAGCGCATGTTCTGTTTTACCAACTAATAATAAACCAGAAGTATCTTTATCAATTCGATGTACAATACCAGGGCGATCTATGAATTCCTCATCTCTTCCAGGTAGTACGGCCCCCTTTAAGTGAAAGGCAATAGCATTAACCAATGTTCCCGAATGATTACCCACACCTGGATGTACGACCATTCCAGGAGGCTTGTAAACGACCATGATATCGTCATCTTCATAGTATACATCAATAGGAATATCTTCTGGTTGAACCCGTTCGTTTAAGCCTCTAGGTCTATCAAGATGCATAGTTATTACATCGTTAGGACGAACTCTATAATTAGGCTTTATCTGCTTGTCGTTAACTAAAATTTTTCCTTCTTTAATGCCAGTCTGTATTTTGCTTCGAGAAATTTTCTCTACTCGATCCATAAGAAATTTATCCAAGCGAGTTACCGTTTGCTTGGGATCTGCTGTATAGACCAATTCGTAGGGATTGTCTTCTGGCTGTTCTTCTTTCTTGTCCTCTTGTTGTTCTATTTTTTTCATGCTACACATATTTGCCATAATTCGCAGGAGTATAAATTGGACTCCATTGAAAAACGTTTTTTGCAAAGATAGAGAGCTACAACTACATTGAAGCTAGATTTGCCTCTTTATTAGGTAACACTTATTACAGAATAGAGAATAGAGAGCAGAGAATAGAGATAGGTTTCGTTTAAAAGATAGGAAATCTCGATATTTTAATCGAAATACACCTCTACTCTCGATTCTCTACACTCTATTCTAAAAAGGTCCAGTAGTGTAATTAGGTAACACTGACAACAGAATAGAGAAGTATGGAGCATAATTTACTCTTTAAACGCTGTATTTTTAAGGATCTGCCCTCTAAGGCAAAGTGAAAGAATAAATTAGCCATTTTAAACTGCTCTTTTTACTTCTAAGAAATCCTAAAAAAGGAACCGTAGCCCAGCTATGCTTAATTTTTTAGCATTCCTTAGAAGAAAAAATGTCTAGCTTAAAACGACC
>JALZWC010000597.1 GCA_023300255.1 Saprospiraceae bacterium
CAGGATTTAGAACACATCAAGTACAGCAATTCTGAAAATTCAACAATCCAGCAAATTCTGATTCAGACAGAATGTAGAACGCATCAAGTACAGCAATTTTGAAAATTCAACAATCCTGCAAATTCTGATTCAGACAGGATTTAGATCACATCAAGTACAGCAATTCAAAAAATTCAGCAATCCTGTAAATTCTGATTCAGACAGAATGTAGAGCACATCAAGTACAGCAATTCAGAAAATTCTACAATCCAGTAAATTCTGATTCAGACAGACAAAAAAAATGGGTTAGTACTAAAAAGCACTAACCCATTTTAATTAAGAAATTGGTTGACATGTCAGGACCAACTTACGTATTACTAGCATACTCACTAGCATACTCTGCTTCTGCTTTTTTATAAACCCCCTCTTTTAATCGTCCAGCAATTGCTTCAAAAGCATCCAATGTCTCTTCGATATCTTTCATAGTATGAGACGCAGTAGGAATTAAGCGAAGAATAATCATGCCTTTAGGTATAACTGGATAGACAACCAAAGAGCAGAAAATATTGTAATTTTCTCTCATGTCTTTTACGAGTGCCATTGCCTCAAAAACAGAGCCATGCATATAAACAGGGGTCACACAACTATTCGTATCACCGATATCTAAACCCTTAGATCGAAGTCCTGCTTGGAGGGCATTTACATTCTCCCAAAGTTTATTTTTGTGGGATTGATCATCCCGCAACATTTCCAAACGCTTCATACCACCAATCACTAGTGGCATCATTAGGGATTTGGCAAATATTTGCGAACGCATATTATATTTTAAAAACTTAATTATTTGAGCATTACCTGCTAAGAAAGCACCAACACTTCCCATCGCCTTAGCGAATGTGGCAAAGTAAACGTCAATTTCATCTTGTACCCCTTGCTCTTCTCCTGCGCCTGCACCTGTTGCCCCAAGCGTACCAAATCCATGCGCATCATCTACTAATAATCGGAAACCATATTCTTTCTTAAAAGCTACAATTTCTTTTAATTTTCCTTGATCGCCTCGCATACCAAATACCCCTTCTGATATAACTAAAATGCCCCCATTAGTACCATCCGTTAATCGCTTCGCTCGCTTCAAACATTTTTCCAAGCTCTCCATGTCATTATGCTGAAACGCAAAACGCTTTCCTAAGTGCATTCTAACACCGTCAATAATACAAGCATGAGATTCAGAATCGTAGACAATGACATCATGTCGATCAACTAAAGCATCAATGGAAGACATAATTCCTTGATAGCCAAAATTAAGCAGTACTGCTGCCTCTTTTTTAACAAACTCGGCTAATTGTCCCTCAAATTTATCGTGATAATCTGTATTACCAGACATCATTCGGGAACCCATTGGATAGGCTAAACCCCAATCTTTGGTAGCTTGGTCATCTACGGCTCTAACTTCTGGATGATTTCCTAGCCCTAAATAGTTGTTGATACTCCAACAGATAACTTCTTTTCCATTGAAGGTCATTCTACTTTTCAATTCCCCTTCTAATTTTGGAAATATCCAATACCCTTCTGCTATATCCGCATACTGGCCTAGTGACCCCATGCTGTTTTTTGTAATCTTTTCAAATAAATCCATACTAATTTACTTTTTAGCCTATGTTTATGAATTGTTGACTTTTAATTGTAGATGGTTTCGTAAGTATTTTGAAGCGCGACAAAGGTAAGGGAATAATTTATTTTTCTGAAATACTTGTAAGTACTTATTCAAAACCAGTGTGTTAAACAATATTTAAGCATTTAAAGTAAACAAAAAGTTTTAATTTATTTCAAATAATCGTATTTTTGTTTAACTTAGAAGCTTGTGTATTCAGCTAATTTACCATATTATGGTATCTTTTAAGATGGTAACAGACAGTGTCCACCAGAAAAAGAAAACTACATAGTAAAAACCAAAATTAGAAAATGGCAAAAGTTACTTATAACGAAGATAATATCCGATCCTTAGATTGGAAAGAACATATCCGCTTACGTCCAGGTATGTATATTGGGAAACTAGGGGATGGTTCAACGGCGGACGATGGAATCTACATACTTATCAAGGAGGTGTTAGATAATTGTATTGATGAATTTGTGATGGGACATGGGAGTGATGTCAATATAGAAATTGTAGATGGGGTCGTAGAGATCCGAGATTTTGGAAGGGGTATTCCTTTAGGTAAAGTAGTAGACTGTGTGTCTAAAATTAATACAGGGGGTAAGTACGATTCTAAAGCCTTTAAAAAATCAGTGGGCTTGAACGGGGTCGGTACGAAAGCTGTCAATGCTTTGTCAAATTATTTCAAAGTACAAGCAGTTAGAGAAGGCAAAACTAAAATAGCAGAATTTGAGCGAGGGGTACTAACGAACGATCATAAAATAAAGTCTACTAAAGAAGAAAATGGTACGATCGTCTACTTCAAGCCAGATGATTCTATTTTTAAGAATTATAAATATAGATCAGAGTATATTGAAAATCAGCTTTGGAACTATGCGTATTTAAATGCGGGCTTGAAGTTGAATTTCAATGGAAAGACGCTCGTTTCTAAAAATGGGCTGCTAGATTTATTGAGAAGAAAAGTAGGGGAGGAAAAGTTGCATTACGATATTATTCACTTGAAAGGAGAGGATATCGAAATTGCCTTAACACATGGCAGTTCTTATGGAGAACAATATCACTCTTTTGTAAATGGACAAAACACGACCCAAGGTGGAACGCATTTGAATGCATATAAAGAGGCGATTGTTGCTACCTTAAGAGGATTTTATGGTAAGCAGTATGATCCAAAAGATATCCGAGCATCTATCATCACGGCCCTTAGTGTCAAGGTAGAAGAACCTGTTTTTGAGTCTCAAACAAAAACAAGATTAGGTTCTAGTGATATCGGTCCTAAAGGACCAACTATCCGAACGTTTATTAATGATTTTATAAAGAAAGAATTAGATAATTATCTACATAAGAACAAAGCAGTCGCTGATGCGATTAAAGCTAGAATAGAACAATCGGAAAAAGAAAGAAAGGAAATTGCAGGTATTCAAAAAAAGGCTAAGCTATCTGCAAAAAGAGCCAATCTACACAATAAAAAATTAAGAGATTGTCGCATACATTTTAATAATAAAGGTAAAAAGGTTTCGGAGGAAGACCGACTAGCGTCTACTATCTTTATAACGGAGGGAGATTCTGCGAGTGGGTCTATTACAAAAGCTAGAAATGTTTTATCTCAAGCGGTTTTCAGTTTAAGAGGTAAGCCATTGAATTGTTTTGGTTTAACGAAAAAGGTGGTCTACCAGAATGAAGAATTTAATTTGCTACAACATGCGCTTAATATAGAAGATGGTATTGATGGCTTACGATTCAATCATGTAGTCATTGCGACAGATGCCGATGTGGATGGGATGCATATTCGATTATTACTACTTACTTTTTTCTTGCAATTTTTTCCAGATTTAGTTAGAAATGGGCATTTGTTTATTTTAGAAACGCCTTTATTTCGAGTACGTGATAAGAGTAAAA
>JALZWC010000598.1 GCA_023300255.1 Saprospiraceae bacterium
AGCATCATAATTCCGTTAGTATAGCTAGCGCGTCGCCTCCTATTTTGATAGGTCATATTGCTGGAGGGACGAAAACTATTAGAGTTGGTTCTGGAGGTATTATGTTACCCAATCATTCTCCATTGATTGTATCCGAGCAATTCGGAACCTTAGGAGCATTATATCCCAATCGAATTGATATGGGATTAGGAAGAGCACCTGGTACCGATCAAGCCACCGCTTTTGCGATTCGTCCTGATAGAATGACTTCTGTCTATAAATTTCCAGAGGAGATAAATCAAATACAACAATACTTTTCAACAAGTAATGCGCAGTCAAAAGTTCGTGCCCAAATAGCGGAAGGCGTTGATGTCCCTATTTACATATTGGGCTCTAGTACAGACAGTGCGCACCTTGCAGCAAGACTGGGATTGCCTTATGCCTTTGCTAGTCATTTCGCAACGGCTCATTTGATGGATGCATTGGCTATTTATCATAGAGAGTTTCAACCTTCACTCCAGTTAAAAGAACCTTATAGTATAGCTGCGATTAATGTCATAATAGGGGAGAGCGAGGAAGCTGCTGAACGAATGTTTACGACGCTGGTACGTGCGATCTATGGCCTTCTAACCAATCAACGAGGTCGTCTCCAAGCACCTACGGATATGACGGAAGATTTGCGAGAAGTAGTAAGGCATCCTGCGGTTCAGCAAATGTTAAAGTATTCGTTTGTGGGTAATAAGGAAATGGTTAAGGAAAAAACGGCGGCGTTCTTAGAACAAACTAGAGTGAATGAATTGATTGCGGTGACGAATATTTACGATGCGCAGGATAGGATAAATTCTTATCGATTATTTGCGGAAATTATAAAGGAATTTCATACAAGCAAAAAGGATAAGGCAGAATCGAAAAAAACAGCTATTTTTGTAGATGAAAGTTAAATAGCCATAAAATGAGCAAACAAAAAGAAAAGTATATCAATCCATTAACAGATTTTGGTTTCAAAAAGCTATTATTTGAAGCTGCCGAAATTGCTAAATTCACTCCAAAAGAAAGAGTAGCATACGAAGAGAGTTTAAAGTATTATCGAGATATTAAAAATGTAGTTGATACATCAAGGGAAGAAGGTAGAGAAGAGGGTAGGGAAGAAAGAAATATTGAAATAGCTAAAGAGTTAAAGAATAATGGTATCTCTATTGAAGTAATTATGCAATCTACAGGGCTTTCAAAAAAGGAGATCGAAAATCTTTAGAAGAAAAACATACTGCTACTACTGCAAAATCCGATACCGAAAGCCTACATAAAATTCCCGCCCACGGCTAGGTCCCCAAACGGAAGAAGTATCAAAGTAAGGACCAAAAGGATCTTCCCAACTGATAATGGCTCTGTTTTGTCTAAAATTGAAGATGTTTTCACAACCTGCGTATAATTCAAACGGCTTTACATTATAAGTGAATTGAGCATTCACAATGGTATATGTTTGAGAGAAATCTGGACGTTGAAATTCAACAGGATTTTGCTGCGTATCAGGCAAACGTTGTTGACCAAACCAATGTATATTCGTATCGAAGTGAAATTTCTTTGAAAGCGGTTGAAAGCTAAAAGTAGTGAGTACTTTGTGTTTGGCATTAAAAGGCAGTTGTTGTTTACTACCATTTATTCTACGGAATACATCTAAATACGTATAACCGACTTTCCAATTAAAACGTTCTCTAAAGGTTAAGGCGACTTCTGCCTGATAGCCATTACTAATACTTTCTTCTCTAAAATTTTCAATGATAACTTTTTGAGGATCACTATCAAAATCTGGGAATATTTGATTTTGAAAATCAGTTCGATAATAATCTAAACTTAAGACGCCGCTTAATTGCGTGCCTTCGAATTTATGGGTAAAATTAAGCCCATAATTGAGCGCCTCTTCAGGTGCTAAATCATCTGCAATTATTAGGTCTCTAGAACTTACCAATAAGCCTATATTTTCACTAAACAGATTAACGGTCCGCCATCCTTTGCCTATATTTGCTCGCACTACCGTCTCTGGCGAAAAAGAATATTTTAGTAAGGTTCTTGGCGTTAATTCAAATCCAAATTCATTATGGTGATCTCCTCTGATCCCTACCATCCAAGTCAATTTATCTTCTAATAGAAAGAGGGTGTTTTCAGCGAAAAAACCTGGCACCTTTTCATTTAATTGATAGTTTCCTGCGTAAGACTTAGATAATAGATCTGTTGTAAAACTTATATCTTCTTTTAAGTTGGAATGACGATAACTGAATCCTGTTTTTAAAACCTGCTTTTCTTTATAAGTAAATTCATATTGCAAATTGCCATAAAAATAAACTTGGTTGGCATCATATTTTGTTAAGCCGAAATAGGAGTTTTGACTTTGCTGAAAACCAGAAGCAAAAACCGTAAGGTTATGAATATCATCCCATCTGTAGCCTGTCTTTATAGAAAGCTCTGGTTGATTAAATTGAACTGTTTGTCCATATACACTAGAGCTGCCCTGATCTTGGGAAGGCTTGAAATTGGTCTGTCCGCCAATACGTTCTTCGTTTAAAAAACGAACATTGATTTGACTATTCCAACCCCATTCACTAGGATTGCCATAGACCCATTTGTTACTAAAGACATATCGAGTTAAGATAGGTACGTCGAGGAAAGTATCCTTATCGTCATCTACTTTATTGGCTGGTTGTACAGTTCCAAAAGAAGCCAAACTATTCCAGTCTCCTTTTTTGAAAGCATAGTTGATATTAAAATGCTTTTCCATAAAGCTATTGACATAACCATTGACCAGCAACTTATCGCTTGTACGTGGATTTTTGGTTTGTACATTGATTTGTCCACTAATACTTTCATATCCTTGCAATACACTATTGGCCCCTTTGGCAATGAAAATGTTATCAACTAATGTTCCCGGAATACTACTTATTCCATAGGTATAAGATAAACCATTTACTAATGGAAAACCATCTAAAAGTACTTGATTGTATACCCCTGATAAACCAAGAATCCGCAGTTCTTTAGCATTCGTCACTACATTAGTGGTATGTGGTTGAACGCTTGATTGTCCACCAAAGCAACCAGCCAAATCACAGCAAGCAGCCTGTCGTAAGCTCGTTTGCGTAATCTGTTCAGTTTTAATCGCCTTAATATTGGAAATAATTACCGCATCTTGTTGACCAGAGATGGTCACTTCATCGAGGGTATTAGCGGAAGTTAATTGGAAAGTGATCGTTGTTGCATCTGTTACTTTAATAGTATCAGGTGCAATCCCTACATAGCTAGCAATGAGTAAGTTCGAAGATTGTCCTTCCTTGGGTATTTCAAAATACCCGTCTAAATCGGTCGTTGTTCCGATAGTTGTTCCGGCCCAATAAACCGTTGCTCCAATCAATAGTTCCTTCTCCGCATTCATTACCTTGCCTGTAATACTTTGAGCAGATAGCATCAAAGATAGGCAACAGCTAACGATGGTGAGTAGGTACTTCATTGGAGTATTTACTATTTGAAGGAGTAGGTTATATCAGGGTGAACGAAATGTTGTTTTATAATACGTAATCAATTTATGAAATATTTCTAAGGATAGTTAGTAACTACGTGTCGGACACCTCCAAAGGTGTCCGACACGTATGCACCACTTTTTTTCATGCATTTATGCATTATTATAATGAATTTTCATTCGCCCTATAGCTTATATTTTCCTATCCCCTTTACAACTTCACTTTATAAGGTCGTGCAGTTTGATTGCTACATCCTGGCGTAGCTTCTACTGCTGAATAGATAGCTTTTTCTGAGGCAACAGTCGGGTTATAAGTAACAGAAAAAGTAGTGGTCGCCCCTTTCTTTAGGGTTTCACAAGTTCTTACACCAATTACACTGCCAACATTGTTCAGTATAGCTTTTAAATCTCTAGAACAACCAACGCCTTTTACTTTTACTTTGATTGTTTTGTCTGCTTCTACGACTTCTTGAGATTCCGTTGTAGCAGCACTAGTCTGTGCAAAACTGGTAGTGCTTGAAAAACAGCATAAGCCGAATAGAAGGAAGAAGAATTTTATATGACGCATATTGTATTATTTTGTTATAAGCTAAACGTAAAAAGAGCGAGTCTAGTTTATAAATATAAGCTTAATTAGACTCTATTGCTTTACAATTAGCTGATTTCACCCGTTTTTAAGTATTTATTAATAGGGGTATTAATTATATGTTATAAAACAGCTGCTTTTTCAATGAATGCAGCCCCTTTTTCATTCGCCTTGGTAGATAAACTAACCACTATATAAATGACAAAAGAACTAATCATTCCAACCATTGCTTGGTAAGTAGAGGCGATTTCCCACGGAACGGTAATACCAATATCAAAAGCTGCCAGAAGATTATAACTAGAAAATAGTATACCAAATAGCATAGAAGCCATCGCTCCCACAGACGTTCCTCTTTTCCAAAGAAACCCCATAAGTAGCGGTACAAAAGCACCAGTAGCCAGAAAATCAGACCCAATCCAAGAAACGGTTAGAATAGCATCTATTTTGAGCCCTATGAATAAACTCAAGAATGCTACTAATAATGTTGCCATTCTACCCACTTGTACCAATTGAAGATCCGTAGCATTAGGACGAAGTGGCTGATATATATCTATAGTTAATACTAGTGCTCCAGTATTGACCATAGAATCCATTGTAGACATAATTGCCGAGCAAATACCTACGAATATAAGCGCAGCTAACAATGGGGGCATTTGCTGGAAGATAATGGCAGACGCAATGCCTCCTTCTGGAACAGCATCAAACATCCCTCTACTTAGCATTCCTGTAAAGGTCACGAGTAGGTATAATGGTAAAAAGGCACAAAAACTCATGACCATCATTTTCTTTGCGTCGATAGGGGTGCGAGTTGCTGAAATTCGCTGCCACACGTTGGCTTGTATCATCCACGCTGCCCCGAAGGTGATGATATAGGCCATGTTATCGGATAGCTTATGGGTGAAATCGAAGAAGTGATCTAATTGATTCTCTGCAACAGTTGTTCGTAATCCTGCTAAACCATTCGCTCCATTATAAGCAAATACAAATAAGGTAATTGCTGCTATTAATAAAAACACAAACTGTAGAATGTCTGTTATCACCACACCTTTAAAGCCTCCAAAAAAGGAGTAGCTAACGACTATTAATGTTCCTATTACTGCTGCTAATTCATAACTAATATCAAAGAAAGTACTAAAGAATTTACCGATTACAATCACCTGCACGGCACTCCCAATCACCATAAAAATCAATATCAAAGCAGATAACAACAAAGCAGTATTGGCATTGTATCGCTCTGCCATTAATTGTGGCTGACTGATTGTGCCCATTTTTCGAATGCCTTTTGCAAATACATACATCAGAAAAGTTGAAAACAATACAGGCATTCCATATATCCAAAAGGAACTGATCCCATGTGTAAAGGCTTGGTCTATTAAATCTACTGCGGAGCCGCCGCCCCACCAAGAGGCTATGAAGGTGATGGATAAGGCCCAAAATGGTAATTCTCTGCCTGCTAAAAAGTAGTCTTCACTATCTTTATTATTTCGATTTTTTAATACTAAAAATAGGATGCTTATAAAATATAAGAATAAGAATATGGCGGATAGTAGTTGCCGATCATTGAATATTTCTGACATAGTGTTTGGTAGGTATTGATTTGTGATTTCTAAGGACAAGGTACGAAAGTATTTTCCAACTAGCGAAATAACAATGAATGCGTGTTTAATTTTAAAAATATAGTAATTTATTTGAATGTAAAACAAAGTAGGGGCAATTTTCATCCAATTGGTCCGATCACTTCCAGTGGTCGGATCAAGCTGCACGTTTCATCCGACCACTGGAAGTGATCGGATGAATTAATTGGATACCCCAAGATTGTTTTACACTCAATT
>JALZWC010000599.1 GCA_023300255.1 Saprospiraceae bacterium
TCATGATCATCTTCATCATCCATACCATCCCCATCAAAATTGTTATCATTATCTCCACCAGCAATGCCGCCTGTATCATCAGTAGGATCGCCATCAGGACTACTATCTGCATCATCAGCAGAAGTATCATTTCCCATATCATCTTCACTACCACTAATTTCTGAGATATTGGTGAAGCTCGGTGCTCCTCCTTGTGCTTCTGTAAGTATTAGATAAAGATCAACTACTACGGTATCAAAAGCAGCTAAGGTATCTGTTATTGTGCTCATGATAACTGGTGCAGTACCTGTCCATGTTGGATTGATCGCTGCATCATAAGTAAGACCTATTGGTAAGTTATCGGTAATTTCAATATTCGTTGCAGGAACATTTCCTTGATTAACTACCGTAATGGCATATTGTAAAGTATCGCCCCACATATATGGACCTTCAGTTACAATTTCCTTGATTTGAGCTAAATCAAATATTTCTGGCGTAGCAAAATCACTATCATCTTCATCTCCGTTTTCTCCTCCTGTAACGTTATCTTCCATCTCGCCATCATTACTACCATCTGCATCTGCAGTACTATCTGCATCGTCATCCGTAGTATCATTCCCCATATCATCTTCGCTACCACTTATCTCTGCTGTATTCTTATAGCCGTCTGCCATCTCGCAATTCTGTAAGATTAAATTGATAGAAACGATTGTAGAATCATTTTCTGCTATGGTATCTGTGATAGTCGTATTCGCATCGCTACCAGCCGCCATCCAATCAGGATTGAGTGCTGGATCAAATACATAACCACAAGCGATATAATCTGTTACTTCAATATTAGTAGCGGTTACATTCCCTTGATTGTAAACGGTAATATCAAAAGTCAAGACATCTCCATAAGCATAAGGACCAGCCGTAGCTAAAGTCTTTTTTAATGCCAAGTCAAATACCGGTAATTTTGCGGGGTCGTGATCATCTTCATCTTCCCCTGTAACAGGACCACCACCATCTGGATTGTTATCATCTGCTGAACCCGGTTCTCCACCAGTATCATTAGTTGGATCATCATCAGGTGTAGAATCATTATCTATACCTAATTGGTCATTTTCAACATCCCATGCAGAAGAAATTTCACTATAATTGACATACGCATTCGTATCATCAGATTGCACCAATTGTGTATAAATGCAAACTGTTGTTGTGTCGCCAAAAGATAAAGTATCCGTAATAGTCGTTGCATAGGTACCATCCATATTATCTGTCCACATACTATTTAGTGGACCAGGAATAAAGGTAAAACCAGTTGGTAGATAATCTGTTACTTCAATATTAGAAGCATCTAGATTTCCTTGACTGAAAACACTAATTAAATATTTTACGGTATCTCCATAAGCATAAGCACCTGGATTATAATTTGTATCGATCTCTTTAATTAAAGCTACATCGAATACCATTAAACCAGCTGGATCGTGATCATCTTGATTACCATCCGTACCATCGCTATCCGTATTGTTATCGCCAGTAGTATTAGGATCGGTATCATTTTCTCCACCATCATTACTACCCATCTCAGAATCTACATCCTCTTGTGGATTTCCATCACCATCCGTTGCATCTTCTATCCAAGAATAGTTGACATAAGGATCTGCTTCTCCACCAACGCATAGCGTAAATGGCGCCGTATCAAAAGTTGTATAAATCTGAATAGTAGCTGTTTCGCCTGGTGCTAGTGTATTAGGAAGGGTAGCCATAGCTACTCCTGGGGCTGTAGTTATTGCCCAACCAGCTGCATCACTTTGAGTTGGTTCATATAATAAACCACAAGGAAGCGAGTCGGTTACTATTATATTCGCAGCATCTATATTTCCTTGATTGACTACGGTAATAGTAAAAGAAATCACATCCCCCTCAATATACATTGGCTGAGGATTATCTAATTGTTTGACTAAGGCCAAATCAAAAATTGGTATCGTTGCAGGGTCTGCATCATCTTCATCATCGGTCCCGTTTCCGTCCGTTTGATTGTCAGAATCACCATCTACATCGCCACCTGCATCATTATCTGGATCAGCATCTTCTACAGAATCTACATCTGGGTAGTCTTCATCATTTTCATTAAATGCTTCAGAAATTTCTGCTTTATTGGTACTATTAGTTGTATTAATCCCTGGTAGTACTTCTACCATAACAGGAATGGTAACTGAATCGCCAGCAGCTAAAGGACCAAGATGGAAATATTCTGCAACACCTCCTCCAACATCTGTCCAAGTAGCGTCCATCAAAGCAAATCCAGCAGGAATATTATCTGTAATGGTAATAGAATCTGAACTAACAGTTCCTTGATTATACACGGTAATATCAAAAGTTACTTTGTCTCCTACCGTAATTGGTAAAGCTTGAGTAGGACTCAATACTTTTGTTAAAGCCAAATCGAAAATACAAGTTTTTATATCTAAACAAATCGTATCCGTTGGGGCATCACACATGCCATCATTGATGATTGCATAAAATTTACCTTGCGCAAAAGGAAGGGTAAATTCATTACTTGCTCCATTTTGTAATAATACATCTGGATTCAAACCTGTAGAATCTACATAATAGAATTCATAATTTGCCATTCCAGCTGGACTAACAATCAATTTAGCTGGATCATAAGGTAAGAAACAATCCTCATATCCATCATAAGTAATAGTTGCAGGTGTTGCTGCTTTTACTGTTATAGGAAAATCAGCCTGAGTGGTACAACCAGAATTTGGATTTGTAATGGTAACTGTATAGGTAATATCCATTTCAGGATTACAAATCATTGGATTAAAAGAAGTTGGATCATCTAAATAATCTACAGGTGACCAACTCACAGTCATATTACCAACCCAATCCTCAGGTACGGCTAAGTCTAACTCCGTACATTCCATATTACACATTTCCATTGCTTCGAATGGACCTAAATCAAAAGATTCTAACTGATAGATTTCTATCTGGAAAGTTTCTTCTGCACATTGTCCTTGTTGAGTCGTTGCTTCCAAGATGATAGGTGAATTAACACCTGCACCTGGTGCAATGGCAATTGATAAATCTGTAGCTGTTTCTGTCAAAGTTGCGTCTCCAATTACATTAAAGTCATAACCAGAGCAAATAGCTATATTAAAATCATCGCCTGGACATAGTTGAACAGGCCCATCAAACTGAGCGACAAACTCAGGTGTAGGTGCTTTGTCCATATAAAATTCATCTCCTGCACAACCACATTCTATGTCTAAAGTTGTTTTTACAATAACTGGACAAGAAAAGGCTTCATCCATCGTGACAGATCCCATTACCCCAACTGTTTCTCCACTTGGAACATTAGCCGTTAATGTTTCACTAGCTAATAATGGGTCAATTCCATCATCAAAAACACCATTAAGGTTTAAATCTCTATACCAATCTACTATCACATCTCCATTATAATCTGTCGTAGAAACACCTTCTAAATCTAAGGTATAATTATAGGTTGTTACTGTTGGATCATCATCACAAGCTACCGTCACATTTAAATCAGCAATTTCTGCTGGTGGCGCAATTTGGATAACAATTTGGTCATTAATGGTATTATTGACAAAAACATCACAGACCGTATCATCTCCCGTTCCTTCAATGTTATCATCGCCGATACAAACTTGGTCTTCTACTAATGATTTTACATCTGCTCCGAATGACAATTCTTCACACATTGCCATAGGGTCAGGCGTCAATTCTACATCGAAAGCAAAGATTTCTAATGGTTTGATACCATCTGGTAAATCAAAGCAAACTTGTGTAAAACCACCTGGAAGCACTGTTTCGTTGACATAAGTTGGTGTCCAACTTGATGGGGCAGTGAAATTGAAACTACCCATCGTATAAGTCAAGCTAGAAGGAAATTTAAAGCAAGCTTCTGACATGAAGGTTTCCCCACCAGTGCTTGATAAATTTGTTCCAGAAATACTTACAGGTACTGGACCACCACAAGTATATTTTAGTGGATCCGCTACTAATAAGAATTGAGCACTTTCCGAAGGAAGTGCATCTTCTACAGTAATTCCATCATTTTTAGTGAAACCAGAAGTTATTCTAGATTCACATGGGTCAGCTGCAGTAGCTTCGAAATATAAAGGAGTATTGGAAGTATATTCATCACAAATCGTTTTGGCGTCAAAACGAATGCTAAGGAAATTACTATTTTCAGCAGAATCATCTAAGATACCAGGTAAACCATTAGGGGCTATATCTGCCACCATTTCATCATCCGTCATGGAGAATACTGGTCCGAAAGCATTGGCACCATTTGAAACTGGATCAGAAATAGACACCCAATTGCCTGAACCTTCTGGATATTCGTATTCAAAACTATTTGAAATAACATCTAAACCAGCAGGTAGATTAAAGTTAAACTCTAAATCAACTAAGGTAGCAATTTTAGTGTTTTTGACACGAACCACAAATTCATTTGTTGAACATAAGGCTACTGCTCCTGCAGGAGGTTCCCATTCTGCTTGAATTTCCGTTTCTCCTGCTACATATTCATAACAAGATTCGGTAGCGGTACACGCTTCACCACCACTGGCAAATAATTGCGCAGCAATCTCTAAATCCAAACAACTACTAGTTGTTTTAATGCAGGTCATTGTTCCTACACCTGGATAAGGACATATAATTAATTCTGTTTCTATTTCAAATTCAAAACAGGTATTTGGTTGTAATTCTGTTAATTCTATTAGATAAGTTGTTCCTGATGCATCAGAACTTACTTCGGTAAAAGTAAATCCAGAAGTTGCACTAGTCATGTTGATTAGTTCTACCGTTGGTTCTAAAGTCACGGTAGTCATCACATTGGTATGAGGCATATTCCCATCTCCTGCACATACTTCGTAAGTGTTGAATTCACTAGCACCTGCGGCATCTGCCAATAAGGTATTTGTGACAGAAGAAGTTAAAGGTGGTAATGGATTACTATTATCATTAAAAACAAGGGTAAAGGAAGTATCTTCTGTTAAATGATAGTCTCTTGCGTCAAATAACATATTACTACGATGAGCGGCACTTGTTCCACTACAATCTTCTACGAGATAATTTATATCATTATTAAGAAAACCATTGGTCCCATTGGAAGCTTGAGCTGTAATACCACAATAATTACCTCCAGGATTAAAGTCACAACTTAAACTATAATCATAATATAGTTCAAAGTTTTCTGGAGTAGGGATTACACCGGGACATATCCGAGCTAAATCATATCGTATTTTTAGTTCACATTGTTCCCCATTGGGTGTACCCACCCCAAACATAGGTAGCGTACTAACATCAATGGCCCCGTATCCTGTCGTTCCTGCGTCAGAGGCACACAAATCCTGTCCTGTATCAGGATCTACTACACAAGAAGTGTTGTCATCGAAATCGGGATCGTCGATGGCTGTGGTATCTCCATTAAAAATAACCTCGGCATTGCCTGCATAGATTAATGGAGAAGGTATAGGTACTAGTAGCGTATCAAATTCCATGATTTCAGGACGATATTCATTGACATACCAATCTGCTGGCGTATTGGCCATCGTAAAGGTATGTTCTACCGTAGCTGAACAGTCATCAATGTTATATTCCGTAGATGCAGAAATAGGACCGGGGCAATGGGTATCATAGATGAAATTAGTACCGCAAGTAGCTCCAAGAAAAGTATTTCTACCTGCAATGGTACTATAAAATACTGCTTGACCTCGTATATATTGTGCAGCTGGCGGTGTGGCCGCTACATCTGGAATTAACTGTCGGTATGGATTTTTCTGCATGGGAATAATGGCAATTATATGGAATTTATCCCCTTTTTCTAAGCCACCCATTAAGGTTTCTCTAACATATTCCCAGCAATCTCCACTTAATCCTTGGTCTCTACCTCTTTCTGCTTGCCTGTCTTTATCATGTATATCAAAAAGGAACCGGTCATTATCCAACACATCATAATTATTATTATAGACACTTCTTCCATTAATCTGGTAATTAACGAAAGTAGATGGTGCAAATCCTGCCGCATCCAAATAGCCATCATTTAAATTTGCATACTCAGCAGCTTGTCCTGATATACAATCTAAACCACTTAAATCAATTGGTGTTCGTACGCCAGCGGCTGAGACTTTTTCAAAAGAAAATTCTTGGAGTTGGGTATGGTTAAAATCAGGTACGACTTCTCTGGCAGGATTCATACCAAAACCTGCTGTAGCTCTGTCAAATATTTGAAACCTAATCCAGTCATAATCAGCAACTGTTAACTCATCTAATACTTCATATTCTACATGAATATACATACTATCACAAGGTAAATACCGATTCCA
>JALZWC010000600.1 GCA_023300255.1 Saprospiraceae bacterium
TATTCGTAAAATCACCCTGATTTTGAGTCCTAGTTTTATAAGCTATAAAAAATAAAATTAATACAACTACAATAATTATGATCTTATTCATAGAACTAATAATTAAGCGAATTCTTAATTGTTTTAGAGTAGGTTATTTATTTCCTAGTCTCTTAATTTAAAAAATATTGGATATCCATTACCATACCTGTAATGAGTAATAAGCTACAATACATCATACTACTATACATAAGAAAAGAGCAGAGAATAGAGAGCAGAGAATAGAGATAAGTTTCGCTTAAAAAATGACCAAATTTCGTTGTTTGTAAACGAAATCTGTCTCTGCTCTCTATTCTCTGCTCTGTTCTCTGTTCTAGTTCACATGTATAGTAGTATGACAATACATACCATAATTAACTTAAGCACTTTGCTTTTTATGGTTCAAATTTAGTCGGTATAATTTTTAGGAAAGGTGACTTAAGTCACACTAGTAGGTTTTATTTTTTCTAGTCTAACAAAACAAATAATTAGTTATGTTAATTTTTTACTTCGAATGGAATAACTTTTGAATTAAAATGTCAAAATCCATGTTTAAAACCTTAAATAAGTCTAGCTATGTGATAAAAGTCACACTATCAAAGTTCTTTTACCTATACTTTTGAAGTTTATATTGAATAATTATTTATTGTTAAAAAAAATAGTAATGAAAAGTTATAAGCTACTCCAATTTTTAATTTTGCTTTTATTTACTCAATGCTATCCAGCTCCGAAATTAGCAGGACAATTTACGGAGCAGGAATTTAATGCCATGGCGACTGAAATGGCACAAGGAGATACTAGGGACATTGACGTAGCTACTTTAAAAGCTACCAAAGAGAAAGTTATTTTACTTGATACCAGAGAAAAGAAAGAATATGAGATTAGTCATATTCCTGGAGCTATTTGGGTAGGATATAATAATTTTAAATTAAAACGAATAAAAGAAATTGCTAAAGATGCCAAAATCGTTACTTATTGCTCTGTTGGATATCGTAGTGAAAGAATAGGAGAAAAATTGCAAAAAGCGGGTTTTACGGATGTAAGTAACCTTAAAGGTAGTATTTTTAAATGGGTCAATGAAGGCAATCCAATAGTAGATAAAGACGATCAGCCTACCGAAAAAGTACATGGTTTTAATAAAAGTTGGGGTAAGTGGGTTAAAAATGGAAAGGCGGTGTACTAACCAAAATTTATATTCAATTCCTTTCCTATGATTAGACTTGTTCATAAATAAGATTTTTCGTTCACACTGATCACGATAACCAAGAATTTTGAATAATAGATGTTTGAAAAATTAATATTACTACTGTTTATTTTTAGCATAGCTGTGAATTTATTGGCGCAACAATCTCCTGTAAAAAGGATTAATTCTATCCATTTTCAAGGTTTAGAAAAGACTCAAGAAAATTACTTGAATCAGTTTGTTCAATCAAAAGTTGGAGCAGTATCTACAGATAGTTTACTACAAGCAGATATACAACGGCTGAAAAATATTGCTAGTATTGGCAATGCGACTTATCGAATAGATACTATTGATCAGACCTTGAAGCTAGTCTTTCAGATTGAAGAAATAAGAACTTTATTGCCAATTCTGAATTTTGGAGGCATCAAAGGAAATATGTGGTTTCAATTAGGATTTTCTGATATTAATTGGAAAGGAAATGGTTCGTTTTTAAATGCCACTTATCAAAATAACGATAGTAGACATGGAGGCCAACTCTTTTATCAGGTAACTCGAATAAAAGGTAGTGATTGGGGGTTTTCGATTGATGTAAATAAGGGAGCCTCTATAGAACCGCTATTCTTTGAAGAAGGAACGGTCAACTATAATTATGATAAAATAGGTATTGGATTGACTACCATTAAACAAATTGGACTTTATCAACAGCTAGAATTAGGCGGCAATTATTTCCTAGAAAAATATGCAAAAAGTACTTATCAATTGTTAGAAAATACTCCTGGACCAGATGCATTAAGGGAGCCTAAATATTTAACAAAAGTAGTATACAAGGGTAATTATTTAAACTACCATTTCTTTTATCTAAAAGGATTTTCTTGGACAGTTGCCATGCAAGATGTCTATAATACTTTAGACAAAGCATGGTTTCATAGTTTACAATTACAAGGAAAATATTTTTCCAGAATAGGCAAGAAGGGCAATTTAGCTACCCGCCTTCAATTGGGTATTGCGACGAATAATGACAGTCCTTTTGCACCTTTTGTCATAGACAGTCAAGTTAACCTTAGAGGAGTTGGTAATCGAGTTGATAGAGGCACCGCTCAAATTATGTTCAATGCGGAATATCGTTATACTTTAAAGGAAACTAAAAAGTGGGGCATGCAAACGATCGCCTTTTTAGATATGGGAACATGGCGTAATCCCGGTGGAACAGTATCCGATTTATTTGGAAGAAATCATTTTCGACAATTTATTGGTGGCGGATTTAGAATAATTTATAAAAAGATTCATGGCGCTATTTTAAGAATCGATTATGGTATGGATATGGATATACTGAATAGGAATCAAGGTGGATTGGTTATCGGCTTAGGACAATATTTTTAAGGAATTTTTTCTTAGGAATGATGTGGAAATAAGTTTAGATTCTTGGGTAGATTATTTTGGTCTTAATTTTCTCCTGCCTGCGTGCCTTGGC
>JALZWC010000601.1 GCA_023300255.1 Saprospiraceae bacterium
GTGGTTGCCCCGGCTAAGTAAGGCAACCACAAGGGATTGCCCATACAATAGCTCCCTAATTTCTTAATTGTAATGAACAACGTTAGACGGATAGCCAAAATAAGGCATAGCAGAGCTACGGCTTCTTTTTTAAATGCTTTTAGAGAGAAAAAGAACAAGTCAGAGTGGGTAGATTATTTATTTCCTAGTCCTTTAACTAATTGTTAGACATTATGAACAGAATATTTACATTTTTATTTTTCTTGGCGTTTAGCACCATTGCGTCGGGGCAGCAAGAGACCCAGTATACGCAGTTTATGCATACGAAGCAGTTGGTGAATCCAGCCTATGTAGGTTCTAGAGGGAACACCTGTGTTAAAGGCCTATATCGGAACCAGTGGTTAGGATTTAAAGGCGCACCTGTTTCTCAAGCAATCATGTTCAATATGCCATTTTTTGATCCAAGAGTAGGATTTGGTGTCAACTTACAACACTATTCCATAGGCGTGATTGAAAATTGGGAAGCAGACTTGGCCTATAGTTATGACTTGACGAATCAAGAAGATTTGTCTGTTCGTTTTGGAATAATGGGAAGTATTCGACAATTCTCTTTAGACTTTAGTGATCCAGACTTATTTATTAGAAATATCAATGATGAATCTATTACTAGAGGCGAAAATTATAACACCTTAGAAGGAGATGTAGGGGCAGGTTTGTATATTAGTTATGAAGATTATTATTTTGGTGTTTCGGTACCAAATATCTTATCCAATGTAATTGGAAGGAATGAAGATAATCCATTAGTGGCGAATGAAGACCCTCATTTTTATGCAATGGCAGGTGGATTGATTCCAATAAGCGATAGCAAGTTGTCAGTTTTCCCTAACGCAATGTTTCAATATGTACAAGGCGCACCATGGGAACTAGGACTTAATCTAAGCTTAATGTTTGATAACAAATTTACGTTCGGTGGATCTTATCGTTTAAGTAATGAAAATAGCGATTCTGTAGATTTGCTATTTCATTTTCAAGCGAGTCAGAATTTTGGCTTCGGAATCTCTTATGATTATCCACTATTTGAAATCGTAGACCATACGAGTGGCACCATTGAGATTATGGTAGACTACTGTATCGGACAGAAAAGTAAGAATATGAGTAATCCTCGATTCTTCTTTTAGATCCTAATGAGAAGTCAGAAGTCAGAAGTCAGATCGCTTCGCTGTCAGACTTCTTCCCTAAAGTTAAATTTTCCCTAAAAGAGGGACTGATATAAAATATAGATAGGTAAGACTAGCGTTTCAAGAAATAAGGCTATATTAGCTTAGATCTCTATAAGAAGTCAGAAGTCAGACCGCTACGCTGTCAGAAGTCAGATTTATGACGTTGACAGCAGGACACTTGCAAGAGTTATTAGTAGTCTGAGAGCGTAGCGGTCTAAACAGTTATGCTGTCAGCAGTTAGATTTATGACGTTGACAGCGTTATGCTTGCAAGAATTATTAGCAGTCTGACAGCGTAGCGGTCTGACTTCTCGCTTCTGACAGCACAGCAGTTTGACTAGTCTGATTTAACAGCGAAGCAACTAAAGAAATCCTGATGAAGAAAAAAATTACATTATTACTAGGTCTATTACTATGTGGAGTAGCTGCACTAGTCGCGCAGAATGCTTTGAGTCCAGATATTAATGTGACCTTAGAAAATGAAGCTAAGATCAATACTGGTTCATTGGAATATAGTCCTGCCTTTTACGAAAATGGGATTATTTTTATCTCAGACACCAAAGTAGGAGGAGGAGGTTTATTGGATTCTCGGATTGGTAAAAATGCCATGTCTATTTTTAGAGCAAAGAGAGATGGAGATGGTAAGTTAGGAGAACCGAAACCCTTCGCAGAAGAAATCACTACCAAATACCACGAGGGGCCTTTAAGTTTTAATAAAACAAATAGTAAGATCTTTTTTACTAGAGATAATTATGAAGATGGAAAAGCAATAGAATCTAGTGATGGAGTAATTCGTTTACAAATATTTTCTGCACAAGAGCTAGGAGATAAATGGGGAGCGGTTAAGAAATTGTCATTCAATGATAAAGAAAGTGATTATGCGCACCCATCTATAAACGTGGACGATACAGTCATCTATTTTACCTCTAATCGACCAGGTGGTTTTGGAGGAATGGATTTATGGAAAGTGGAAGGTTCTGGAGATTCTTGGGGTGAACCTGTTAATTTAGGCGCAAATATTAATACTTCTGGACACGAATTATTTCCACAAATTCATGCGGATGGTACTTTATTCTTTTCTTCTTTTGGACATAATTCTATGGGAGGCTTAGACATTTTCTTCAGTAAAGAAGATGCAGGCGTATTTGCTACGCCCGTTAATTTAGGTCCAAAATTCAACTCTTCTGCAGATGATTTAGGATTTATTATAGATAGAGATAAAAGAAACGGCTACTTTTCTTCTAATCGAGAAAGTGGTGCTGGTCAAGATGATATTTATAGCTTTTTTATTGATGTTCCATTAGGCGAAGATATATTTCAAGATCCTGGACCAGACGAGTCTTTGGCGGAAGGAAATGGCGACGGTACTGGCAATGGAGCAGGTAATGGTACGGGTGGTGCGAATGGCACCAATGGAGTAGGCCCCATGAATACCAATGGCAGTGAGTTAGCAGGGTTTGGTAAAAACAAAGTACTTGTCTTTGTGGCAGACCGTTCGACAGGGGCGGAATTGTCTAGCTCTACTATAGAATACGTAGATTTAGAAGCTTTAACGAATACGGAAATTATTACAGATCAAAATGGAAATATTATCCAATTAGTCTCTACTGAAAATGGTCAAGTAGTTACCATTTCTACGGAGCCAGGAACGATAATAGGAACAACTGATAGTGAAGGGGCTTTTGTATTGAAACTGGGTGAAGGAAATTATCTAGTTAATATAGCAAAGGAAGGATATCAGCCAAAACAGATCATTGTGTCTATGGCAGATGGTCGAGATGAATATATGGTTTTACTAGACCGAGCAGTTAACTGTGTGACAATTAAAGGTTCTGTTTTGTATGATTCTAGTAATCCTGTAGCTGGTGCTAATGTAGTAATAAGCAGTAGCAATGGGGCGACACAAGAAAATGTAACGACTAGTTCCAGTGGAGCTTTTGAAGTCTGTTTACCTTGTGGTGGAAACTATACCTTAACCGCTTCTAAAAATGGAGTGATTTCCTCTAAAACACTAGCAACAGATGCTAATTGTAATGGGGGGGCACCTTTATTTTTGACGATTAATTTGCCAGGAGATGGCAGCGGCGGTATACCAGATGGTACGATTATTCGATTAGCTAAAATTTACTATAATTTTAATGATGCTTCTATTCGTCCTGATGCAGTAGATGAATTGAGAACTTTAGCATCCATTTTATCTACTTATAAAAATATTAACGTCGAATTAGCTTCTCATACAGATTCAAGAGGTGGTACAAATTATAATAACCAATTGTCTCAGCGTAGAGCAGATAAAGTGGTCGCTTATTTAGTAGAGCAAGGAATTGATCCTAGTCGATTGAGAGCGACTGGATATGGAGAATCTCAATTATTAAATCATTGTGCGGATGGCGTTCAGTGTTCAGAATTAGATCATCAGTATAATAGGCGAACAGAAGTTAAGGTATTAGATAATACGGTACAGGTAGAATATGTCAACAATCCACCAGAGAATATTGATAATGCACCATCGAGTGTATTTATTGGTGGAGGTTCTTCTAATACAAGCTCCAATTCGGGTTCTAGTTCCAATTCAAATGTAGGTACTTCCCCTTCTGGCACCTATTATGTAATTGCAGGTACTTTCTCTATACAACAAAATGCAATAGATCGTTTATCAAGAATTCAAACGCTTGGTTTTGGAGAAGCCTATATTCTACAAGGAGCAGTCTCTGCAACGAATGCTGTATGCGTGGGTACTTTTACGAACTATAACGAAGCAAGAGCTTTAGCGGATCAAGTAGAGAATGTGCATAACATTCATACTTATGTGCGTAGAGGTGGATAGCTTTTAAAGAAGTCAGATGTCAGATCGTCCCCTTTAGGACTGTCAGGTGTCAGACTTATGATGTTGACAACGTGGTGTTTCTGACAGCGTAGCTGTCTGACATTTGACCTCTAAAAAAAAGCCTTCAAATAGTATTTGAAGGCTTTTTTATTGTGTTGTTTTTTTATTGAAATTTGTCTCTATTCTCTGTTCTAAAATGTATAGTAATGTATCATACTACTATACATGTGAACTAGAACAGAGAGCAGAGAATAGAAAGTAGAGACAGATTTCGTTTACAAACAACGAAATTTGGTCATTTTTTAAGCGAGATTTATCTCTATTCTCTGCTCTTTTCTTATGTATAGTAGTATAGTAATGTATATAGTCTTCAGGCTATCAGGTCATTCATCTATAAACTATTAGCTTAAAAAGTGATAAAAATGCCAGGGATTGTTCGTTATCCAAATCTTATCATCGGATGGCTGGCGCCCTAACGATTAACCATATCTTATTTGCGTAAGCCCTGAAAGGGCGAAATATTATAGCGTAGGGCGTAAGCCCTACGATAAAATGTTGAATC
>JALZWC010000602.1 GCA_023300255.1 Saprospiraceae bacterium
GCACACATACGTGTACAAACAGTATAATACTATGAGTAAGGAGTTAGATGTCTATTGTGTCTAAGTAGTACGACATTAATGCCAAAGTGATAGTTTTTATTCAAAACTATACAAGGAAGCTGTTTAAAGCTGACTTAAATCGGTAGGAAGGTAAAGAGGTTTAGTATAAATAAAATACTAATCCCTATCAAAATTAAAATAATTTCAAGTATAAGGCAAGTAATCCTTTTCATTTCAAACTAAAAAAGGGAAATTTGCAGCCTTTAGGACTATTACCTGTTTTATCAATCACGTTTTTTCTCCTATTATCCTCTAAAAAGAGGGTATTTAGTAGAGAGGTTGATAAAACCTATAAACATACCTAGGCATACTATGATACTTTTTTTCGGTACTACTTCAGATTATTTATACGCTGTTCAAGTTAATGAAACACTCTCTCCAGAAGTAATTAAAAAATTGAAATGGTTATTCAATAATCATGGTCCTATTAATTTAAAAGAAATTCATGAATCTTTTATAGGTCCTCGTGCTGCTATGGTAACTCCTTGGAGTACAAATGCGGTGGAAATCACGCAGAACATGGCAATAAAAGGCATTGTTAGAATTGAAAAATTCACGAATGTTTCTAAAGATTTCAAAGACTATGATCCAATGCTCTTCCAGAAGTATGAGCAATTAGATCAAGATATCTTTAGTATAAATGTACAACCAGAGTCTGTCCGATCTATTAAAGATATTGCTGCTTTTAACGAACAAGAAGGTTTAGCATTAAATGACGAAGAAATAGCTTACTTAGAGACGGTAGCCACCAAAATTAATCGACCATTAACGGATTCCGAAGTATTCGGTTTTTCTCAAGTGAATAGTGAGCATTGTAGACACAAAATATTTAATGGCACTTTTATAATAGATGGAAAGGAGCAACCAAATACTTTGTTCCAAATGATTAAGGAGACTGCCAAGGAAAACCCTAATGGTATCGTATCTGCTTATAAGGATAATGTAGCTTTTGTAGAAGGACCTACCGTTACTCAATTTGCCCCTAATCGTTCGGATCAACCTGATTATTATAAGAAAAAGCCCTTTAAATCTGTCATCTCCTTAAAAGCAGAAACGCACAATTTCCCTACTACTGTAGAACCCTTTAATGGTGCAGCTACAGGTTCTGGCGGTGAAATACGGGATAGATTAGCAGGAGGACAAGGGTCGCTACCTCTAGCAGGTACTGCTGTTTACATGACTTCTTACCCCAGATTAGGAAAGAACAGACCTTGGGAAAACGGAATGGAAGAACGACCTTGGCTATACCAAACGCCAATGGATATTCTTATTAAAGCGTCCAATGGGGCATCCGACTTTGGTAATAAATTTGGACAACCGCTAATTGCTGGTTCTTTATTAACTTTTGAGCATACGGAAAATGTTCGGCAAATAGGCTTTGACAAAGTCATTATGATGGCTGGTGGAATCGGATACGGTAAGGCGGATCAAGCGATCAAAGCAGCACCCAAAACTGGTGACAAAATCGTCATTATGGGTGGGGATAATTACCGTATCGGAATGGGAGGAGCGGCAGTCTCTTCTGCGGATACAGGAGAATTTAGTACGGGTATAGAACTGAATGCTGTTCAGCGTTCTAACCCAGAAATGCAGAAGCGGGTAGCCAATGCCATCAGAGGCTTAGTAGAGAGTGATCATAATCCGATTGTATCTATTCATGATCATGGTGCAGGGGGACATTTAAATTGTTTATCAGAATTAGTAGAAGATACTGGCGGAAAAATTGATTTATCCAAACTACCGGTAGGCGACCCTACCCTTTCGGCTAAAGAAATAATCGGTAATGAATCCCAAGAACGAATGGGCTTAGTGGCGGCACCAAAAGATATTGAGCTGTTAAAAACGATTGCCGCAAGAGAACGTGCACCGATATATGAGGTCGGAGAGGTAACTGGAGATCACCGTTTTAGTTTTGAATCCAGCACGACTAAAGAAAAGCCAATAGATTTAGCATTGACAGATCTATTTGGAAGTTCTCCAAAAACAATTTTATCAGATAAAACAGTTGGTAGACCCCATAGAGAATTAAAGTATCACGAAGTTTACCTACACCAATACTTAGAGCATGTCCTCAAACTAGAAGCAGTAGCTTGTAAAGATTGGTTGACGAATAAAGTGGATCGTTGCGTTGGTGGGCGGGTAGCCAAACAACAATGCGTAGGGCCTTTACAATTGCCATTGAATAACTGCGGTGTAATGGCTTTAGATTATGACAGTTTGGAAGGGGTAGCAACGTCTATAGGGCACGCTCCAATTAGTGGTTTATTGAATCCCGCTAAAGGGGCCAAAAATGCTATCGCTGAATCTTTGACTAACTTAGTTTGGGCGCCACTCAAAGATGGCTTAAAATCCGTTTCCTTGTCCGCCAATTGGATGTGGCCATGTAAGAACCCAGGAGAAGATGCTAGACTATATAAAGCCGTAAAAGCAGTTTCAGAATTTTCGATTGCCTTAGGCATCAACGTTCCTACGGGTAAGGATTCCTTATCTATGAAACAAAAATATGGAGATAAAGAAGTCTTAGCACCAGGAACTGTTATTATTTCTGCCGTTGGGAATTGCGATGATATATCTAAAATAGTGGAGCCCCTATTTCAAGTGGGCAAAGGGAGTATCTATTATATAGATTGCTCTAGTTACCCTTACAATTTAGGAGGGTCGTCTTTTGCACAAACGCTCAATAGAGTAGGTAAAACAGCACCTAGTGTAAAAGAGCCAACCTATCTTGCAAAAGTGTTTAATACCGTCCAGCAATTGATCCGAAAAAATAAAATTGTAGCTGGTCATGATATTTCGTCGGGTGGCTTAATCACTGCTTTATTAGAACTTTGTTTTTCTAATAAGGATGTAGGAGCTGACATAGACTTATCGGCTATCCAAGAGGAAGACTTGATAAAGTTATTATTTGCAGAAAATGCAGGTTTAGTATTACAATCATCCGATGCCACTATTGAACCCTTATTAAAAGATGCAGGTGTTGCCTTTCATAAGATTGGGCGCGTTCATGCTACTAATGAGTTGAACGTAAAGAAAGGAGTAAAGGAATACACTTTCGACATTCCACACCTAAGAGATGTTTGGTATGAAACTTCTTATTTATTAGATCAAAAACAGACTGCAGCGCCACTGGCAAAAGCTCGGTATGATAATTATAAAAATCAAGCACTTCAATTTACTTTTCCTGATAAATTTTCGGGTAAGCTACCCACTATAGATGCTACAAAGCCTCGTCCTAAAGCTGCAATCATTAGAGAAAAAGGAAGCAACTCTGAAAGAGAAATGGCCCACGCCATGTACCTCGCTGGGTTTGATGTCAAGGATGTTCATATGACCGACTTAATATCTGGTAGAGAGACCTTAGAAGACATTCAATTTATTGGTGCGGTAGGTGGATTTTCTAATTCTGATGTCTTAGGTTCGGCTAAAGGTTGGGCAGGTGCTTTCTTATATAATGAACAGGCTAAGAAGACTTTAGATAATTTCTTTAAACGAGAAGATGTATTATCTGTTGGTATCTGCAATGGTTGTCAACTATTCCTTGAATTAGAATTAATCAATCCAGAGCATTTACATCATTCTAAGATGACCTATAATGATTCTGGAAAGCATGAGAGTGCATTTACCTCTGTTCATATTCAAGAGAATAACTCGGTGATGTTATCTTCTTTAGCAGGAAGTACCTTAGGTGTTTGGATTTCTCATGGAGAAGGAAAATTTGATTTGGAGTTGGCAGAAAGCCAATATGGAATAGTGGCAAAATATGGCTATGAGGACTATCCTTCTAATCCGAATGGTAGCGATTATAATGCGGCAATGCTCTGTAGTAAAGATGGTCGACATTTAGTCACCATGCCGCATATTGAACGATCCATTTTCCAGTGGAATTGGGCAAATTATCCGTTTAATCGCAAGGATGAGGTGTCTCCTTGGATAGAAGCTTTTGTGAATGCTAGGGAGTGGATTGAGGGTCGGATTGAGGCTTAAAGTAGAAGTCAGGTGTCAGATCGCTTCGCTGTCAGATCGCCTCCTGCCTGGCGGCACGACAGGTACGGCTGTCAGAAACACCACGTTGTCTCAAACTGAACCTCTAACTATTAAGACAACTACTATTGAATGAATAGGAAGACAGGGATGAAGCTATCGTAGCTTCATCCCTGTATTTTTTTAAGTTTAATTGGCAAGTTTATCCAAATCACAAAAGTAGTTGACACTTCTTACTTCCAAGATACGAAGAACCTCAAGTATAACTCGCTTTGTGTCTTCGTGTCTTTGTGGCAATGTCAACCAACTAGATAAACTTGTCGTTTAATTGGGTATTTTATAGCTGAATCTCACTAGTGTTTATTCCAAAGAATCGTATGATAAAATTTGGCTACTGAGTTTCAGTGTTTTATAGGCATTCAAAATTCCTGATTATAACGGATTGCGATGAAGGCAGTATCTTTCACGCAAAAAGCGCAAAAACACGCAGAAAAAGTCGTACTATTCTGCGTTTTTCAGCGGCTTCTGCGTGAAAAAATAGGTAACAACGCAAAACGTTATAATCAGCAAAATTTTCATTCAGAATTAAATCTACTATTTAAAACTTCAAAGCCGCACATACTCCACCCGCCACTGCAAAAAATGCCAAAGCATAGCCTGCATCAATTAAAAATAACTTTAAAGACTTCCTTTGGTATAAATAGTTAACAGCCATCAAAGGGATCGCAGACATCATAGCGGATAAAGCACCGTGAAAGCCACCATGTACAAAGTTTTGTTCTTCTATACCATGCAGATTGACTACATAATTAATTCCGGAAGCTATAATGCACATCATTAAAAAAGAAAGGCCATGTGTGCGTAGCATATCTGATTGTGCTTCTTCTACAGTTAATCCAGTTTCTTTTCTCCATGCTTCCCCGAATAGCGCCGTATACCAAGCAAAGCCAAGTCCAAAGGCTGCAACAGCAGCTAAAATTGGTTCTAAAAATTCCATAAATTAGATTGAGTTTAGTTTACACTACTGGACAAAATAGTTTGGACCTGTCTAGTCGCCAGGCCTATCGTATATACACATCTTTTTCTTTTTAATATGGAGTCGGTCCGCTGGACCTTTCTGACATTTTGGACAATATTTCTACTACAAACAACATCGCCCCTCTGGAGCTTTTACTAAGCAGGTCTGGAAGACCGATTCTGTTTGTAGTATTTAAACATGTTCCTATTTTTCAAAGGTCTGGAAGACCGAC
>JALZWC010000603.1 GCA_023300255.1 Saprospiraceae bacterium
AAAACTAAGCATAGCTGGGCTACGGTTCTTTTTTCAGGACTTCTTAGAGGGAAAAAGGGCAGGTTAAAATGGCTAATTTATTCTTACTCTTTGCCTAAGGGAAGTTGTTGGTTCTATGCAAATCTTACATCATATATCAGTCTGATTTTGACTAATTAACAGATTTATGATGTATGAACTATGATTTATGATGTATGATTGCCGGAACCAATCACCCCTGAGAAGAGGGGAGTCGTCTGGAAAGGGAAATCCTCAACCGTAGATGAATACATTCCACAAAAAAAGAGGAAGTGCATAATACACTTCCTCTTAGGAAAAAATTCGTCTGTTTGGGTAAAACCTTAAGTGACCAATAAGCCACTCAAAAATTTAAGAAATATTCAACTTTTGGTCATTAGTACTACTGTCTAATGATCTTAAAGAATAGGGCTTGGCTTGCCGCCAAGCCCTATTCTTTTTTAAATGATTTTATTATTTAAAATCTAGTCTCTACTACATATCGGTCAGAATAATTAAGAAACTGACTTAAGGTACTGATAGCAGAAGAAGGTAATACTACATAATTTCCTCTTTTACTAGTAGGAATATAACCTTTAGTATAAGAAGGATTTAATCGTTGAATAACAGTGATAGGCGTATTAGTAATATTGCTAATTTCTGTGAAAGATAATTTATCAAATACTTGAATAGCATCTGTAAATTTTACTGCGTAATCAAGTTCTGCAATTTGTACATTATGCAAATGATGATAGTCTACAGAATAACCAGCAGCAATAATTGCAGGAACATATTTCTGTGTTTGCTTAGGTAAATATGCTTTTACTACTTCATAATCTGTACTCTTTGCCTCTTTAATGGCTCTTTTAACACGCCCTTCTCCACAGTTGTACGCAGAAATGGCTAATGCCCAATCGCCTCCTAAATAACCATGTAAATAGCTTAAGTATTTTAAAGCAGCTTCTGTTGCTTTACGTGGATCTTTTCTATCGTCTTGTATATCGTTTACTGTTAAGCCATAACGAGTAGCTGTTTCTGGCATTAATTGCCAAAGACCTACTGCACCTACACTAGACTGTGCATGTGGTTTTGCCTGAGATTCTACAATAACCATATGCTTTAAATCATCTGGTAAACCGTAGAATTCTAGGTACTGCTCAATAACAGGAAAGTACATTTGGGTTCTACTTAATGTTCTTGCAAAACCTTTCTTCCCTTGGTATAAATTGTCTTTAATGAAATCGTGAACGGTAGGTTCGTAGTGTTCTGCTAAGACCGCAGAACTGTTCAAAATTCTGGTAGCAACATCTGCTTCAGAGTAGTAAGTCGTCGTACTAAAATCGGATGTGGTATTACTACTAGCAGTAATACTTAAAAATACTCCTATTATCAAAAGGAGTAATACTTTTGCCTCTTTCATTTAACTAATAATTTTGGATCTGTTCTAGGAAAAATGTTCATTATAGCGCCTATTAGGTTGATTCTTAGCTAATTATCAGACAAATGTGGGATTAGTCTTTATGATAATTAAGCTAGGAAACTACTTTGTAAGCACAAAAATTCCATAGCAAGGGCCTGTTTAACAAAGCCTTAATGGTTCTAATAGGAGACCATTAGGAATTACTAAACAATACCCAGTTATATGGATATATTGTTAGTGTTTCAAATTCAGACTTGAAATTAGAGATAAAATATTCTCAGTGTGAGATAGGAATAACTTTTTGAGTATGAGTTTTGGAGATTCAAAAGTAGGGGGATTTAGAATAAGAAACAAACTTGAAATGTTAAAATTAAATTTTAATCATATGTTTAACAATATGCATGTGACCTAATTCGTAGCTTTTGAATATTAGTAGATTCTTAATGGAAAATAGAACCTGAGCAAAATATTGTATTTGTATATATATGGAAATCAGTATTTTTAGGGGATATTTATTTATATCTATTCAATTTATGTTCCTTGTTTACGGATCAAAATGCTAGTAACTTGTTCTCGTTTGTGACATAAATATGACAAAATAATTTTAGCATATGACAGAAAGATTGCATTTGGTAGAGTATTTGTTTCTTAGAAATGGAAGGTAAGACTATGATCAAGGAATTTACATATACTTTTTTCAAAAATGTACCTATTTACTTGCTTTCTATGTCAAAAAAAATATAACTTTATACTCCTGGTTGATGCTGCAGTATCACTATGACTAAATTCTAGAGCATCTTACTACAGTAAGTTTAATAACAGGCTTAATTCAATCAATTTTCAATCAAGTATAATTTGAAATGAAAAGAACTCCCGACTCCATTGAGCAATGCTTGAATCAGCTAGAGACAGTAGGTAATGATGAACTACTATTGTTCATGGATTTAGATCCTACCTATTATACTATTCGCCATTTATTAGAGGTTCGAGAAACTTGGGTAGAACAAATACACTTGTTTCAGCGGAGTAATAGTGTTAAAAATCTATTAGGATTTAGTACTGCTGCTTGGATATTGATCAGTAGCCTTTGTTACTATATGAGTATAGAGAGCTATGTTTTGGTTATTTGCCTTTTTGTTACCGCTATCTTTTCTTTTCTATTTTTCTTTAGTGTATTTGCTATCCGGTCTAAATTTAAGAGTCAATCTTATTTAGATAATACTGGTCGACTGATCAATATGGAGTTAGAAAAACGTGGGGTTAAAATTCCGCATTACGATTATTAATTTAATAACAGACTTATTTGTCTGAGCTATTCTTTTCAACTTCCTTTTCTAAATAATTTTGTATTGCTTCCCAACTCAATGTAGCGCAAGATAATCTACTGGGAAAATTCTTTGCCGTTTCAAAGGCTTTTAATTCTTCTATATCTATACGCTTTGGTTGTTTCTCATTAGGGTCAGTTAACTGTTTGAACACTCCACATAATTCCAAAGCTTCTTCAATTGATTTATTTTCTAAATTTTTTACTAGTACAGAGGTGGATGCTTTTGAAATAGCACAACCATATCCGTGAAAATGTATTTGCTTTATTTTTCCATTATCTAAGTTTAGGTATACGTTAAATTGATCCCCACATAATGGATTGTAAGCGGCTATGTGATGGGGAGCAGAGAGCTGTTTTTCGTAATGGTAAGGGGCCTTATTATGTTTTAATATGACCGTTTTGTAGAGTTGCTTGAGTTTTTCTGTCATAATAGAAAGATACAAATTTATTTACTATTCATGATTTCTTTTGAACTTCTTCCCAAAGTTATTTATTTCTACCACTGAGGAGAAACCTCTTTCCTATTATGAAGAAAAGAGTCGTCTCTAAAAGAAAGTATTAAAATTGTTACCTATTTTTTCACGCAGAAGCCGCTGAAAAACGCAGAATAGTGCGACTTTTCTGCGTGTTTTTGGGCTTTTCACGTGAAATATACTGTCTTTACTAATCAGTCAAATTGAAATATCTCTTCCTCTTTGAAGAAGAGATCGGGAGGATTAGAAAAACGCATGTTGAATAATAACTAAAATTATTTAATTTATTATTTATATATATATTATACGCTTAATAAAACAATTTTAGGCTCAATTGACTGCCTTTACTTATTTCTTTTTGTCCTCTTAATGAAAGGTCTTATTTTTGAACTTTATTAACGAAGTTATTTATTAATAAACTCAATAATAAAGAAAGGATAACTTACCTACCTTTTATATCATAAAACATGAACCAACGCATTTTAGTTTTACTGTTCTATTTTACGCTACCCTTAGCATTAATGGGGCAGGAGCAAGGAGTCTTTTCAGGAAGTTTTCAAGGGAATGGGAATTTTTTTCATCGGGATTCTGCTAGAGGTGCAGTTAACACACCTCAATATGAACACCAATTGTATGGCGCTGACGCATGGTTGAATTTAAACTATAGCCAGAATGGCTTTAATGTAGGTATGCGATTTGATTTATTTAATAACTCTAATTTATTAAATCCTCAAGGTTCTTTTACTGCGGAGGGAGTTGGGCGATGGTTTATTGAGAAGAAAATTGATAAACTTCATTTGTCTGGCGGGTATTTATATGATGAGATTGGAAGTGGAATTATATTTAGAGCTTATGAGGAACGCCCTTTATTAATTGATAATGCTTTATACGGTATTAGATTGGCCTATGATCTTACGGAAGATTGGCAAGTGAAGGTAATGACGGGTAGGCAAAAACAACAATTTGATAGATTTAGTCCAGTTATTAAAGCGCTGAATATTGATGGATTTATATTAGGGGAAGGAACTAAGACTTGGTCGATGTCTCCAGGTGTAGGGGTGGTCAATCGAACCTATGACGATGCAACGATGCAACGAATAGTTGGTACGGTGTCTACTTTTTCGGTAACAGATAGTATAGCACCAAGCTTTAATACTTACGCTTTTACAGTATATAATAGTCTAACTGTTGGGAAGTTGAGTTGGTATATGGAGGCGGCTTGGAAAACGAAAGATGTATTATTCGATCCATTTGCTTTAAAAACTAATCGAGATGGCAGTACTGCTTTAGGTCGATTAGTCAATCCAAATGGCTCTGTTTATTATACGTCGGTTAGTTATGCTACTAAAGGATTTGGGGTGACAGTAGAAGGAAAGCGGACAGAGAATTTTACTTTCCGAACGAATCCTTTTGTAAGCCTCAATCAAGGAATGATAAATTTTTTACCGCCAATGGCAAGGTTCAATACTTATCGTTTGACCAGTAGGTATACCCCTGCGGTTCAAGAATTGGGAGAGCAAGCGGTAAAATTAGATTTTAAGTTTAGTCCTGCCAAGAATTTAAATATGGATTTTAGTTTCGCTAATATTAGTGATCTTGATGACCAGTTACTATACCGAGAATTTTATTCTGAATTTCAATATAAGAAAAAGCGGAAATGGATATTAATTGGAGGGATACAGTTTCAACAATATAACCAAGCCGTTTTTGAAACGAAGCCTGATGTTCCATTGGTCAGTACCGTTATACCTTTCGTAGATTTCTTATATAAGTTAGATCGTAAAAAAAGCATACGATTTGAATTGCAATACATGAGTACCCGTCAAGATTTTGGTAGTTGGATATTTGGTTTAGCAGAGTATTCTGTAGCACCGAATTGGACCTTTACCATTTCGGATATGTATAACAGTAGTCCGAAACAAACAGATAAAATTCATTATCCAAGATTAGATGTTTTCTATACGGTTAAGTCCAATCGTTTGTCTTTGAGCTATGTCAAGCAAGTGGAAGGAGTGGTTTGTTCAGGAGGAGTCTGTCGATTGGAACCAGCATTTAGTGGCTTGCGAATGACCGTTAATTCTACTTTTTAGGAGAATCTGTAACACAACTCTCTGAGTTGTGCGAACTTACACTTGGCACAACTCAGAGAGTTGTGTTACAGATTCTATTCAAAATTAATAAAATGAAAATTCAAATAATAGCCTTTTTTCTATTTTTCTTTTTATTGTTTTCTTGTACAGAAAACAAACCAATTATTCCTTGTTTGAGCTGTGATGGCACTAGTGTCACTGTAGTCCCTACGAATACTATTAAAAAAGTTTTGTTAGAAGAATTCACAGGCGTGCGATGTGTTAATTGTCCGCAAGCACAAGCAGAAATAAAAAACCTGCAAACAGAAGGAATATTTGGAGAAAATCTAATTGCGATTTCCTATCATGCTGGCTTTTTTTCTGAGCCTTATTCTGATAGTCAGAATGATTTTCGAACAACAGCAGGTACGGAGATATTAAATTTTCTTGAAACACCAATCGGCTATCCTTCAGCGGTTGTTAATAGAAAGAAATTTGAAGGGGAGCGAAGTTTACAATTAATTCAATTTGCTACTTGGGGCGGATTTATTGGTCAAACTTTAGTAGAGGAAGCACAGATAGCAATTGATCTAACTACGACTTATAATTCAGGGAATAGATTAGTTGAAATAGCGGTAGGTACGCTTCCTTTAGACGATATTTTGGAACCTTTAAATTTAACTGTATTAATAACGGAAAATGATATTCAAGATACCCAGCTCACTAATGATGGAAGAGTCAATGATTATGCACAAACGCATACGTTTAGAACAACGGTGACGAATACTTTTGGAGAAGCATTAGCGGCGAGTTTAAATACAGGTAACCGAGTTGATAAGAATTATACTTTTACTTTACCTTCCGATTGGGTCGCAGAAAATTGTAGTGTAGTTGCATTTGTGCATCAAGCCTCTGATGGAATAGAGGTGCTGCAAGTAGAGGAGATAAAAATTGTAGAATAAGTGTAATTCGGAACATAAGTAGTCGGCCAAAAATAACCTAACATTAAAATGGCTTATTTTCTCGCTATTTGTCTTTAAAAAAGGTCTTACGTAGCTAGGCTATGTGCGACTTTTTT
>JALZWC010000604.1 GCA_023300255.1 Saprospiraceae bacterium
AAAACTAAGCATAGCTGGGCTACGGTTCTTTTTTCAGGACTTCTTAGAGGGAAAAAGGGCAGGTTAAAATGGCTAATTTATTCTTACTCTTTGCCTTATCAAGACTTTTCCTAACTCAGACAATAACACAATACTATTTTCAAAATCAACTATAGAAGGATCAGTTGCATTAAAGTTGACATGGCCTTGCATGCCAATACCATCTACTTTAATACCTTTAGCTTGCATAGCTTTGACCATATCGTAAACAGCTTTACTTTTGATTGGCAGAGACATATTATAATCATTGTAATACAGTTCTGCTTGAGGATCTGCTTCGGCAGCAAACTGAAAGGCTAATTCTACCCAATCTTTTCCAATAATTTTATAAAACTTACTTTCCCGTATAGTTCCATCATCATTGATTGCTTCATTGACAACATCCCAACTATGGACTTTTCCTTTATAGCGCTTAACAACAGTTGTAATGTGATTTTTCAATCGGGTAATCATTTCTTCTCGATCTACCTCCGCTCCTTTATCGTTGACAAAAAACCAAGGCGGTGTTTGCGAATGCCATGCAAGTGTATGCCCTGTGATATGCATTTTGTTTTTCACACCATAGTTGATAAAAGCATCTGCTTCTTCCCAATAGTATTTATCCTTTTCTGGATGAATGGCCTCCGACTTCATACAATTTTCTGAAACTATTGCATTAAAATGTTTTTTTATAACAGCATTTGTTACACTGTCTTTTTCATAAATTTGACTGGTATTCAGAGAGGTGCCAATTAAAAAGCTAGTGGAAAGCGCCTCTTTTAATCCTTCAGATTTAATTAAAACTTGTTGGTTATCTGAGCTGCTATTACAAGCTGTAAATATTATTAATGTAGTTAAAAAAAGAAAGTACTTCATATGCTGTTATTAGAGGTTATTCTGAAAAAAAATCTTTACAGTACATTTTTATGAAATCGATGATTCTTGTAGGGGCAATCCCTTGTGGTTGCCCTATTTCGACAGCAATTTTGGGCAACCACAAGGGATTGCCCCTACAACATCGTTCAATAATCTAAAGTGTACGGTAGAGAAAAAAAATAGAGGAGGCTGTTATCCCTCCGCTCTCTTAGCCAATAGATCTTGCTCAATTTGAGTCTCCATTTTTTTATTAATTTCATAGAAAAATAGTAAACCTACAGACAATAAGAATGGAATAGCCGCATATATACTCACTGTCATTTTTATACCTTGTATCGCTTCTCTACTTTGCGTCGCTAGTTCAGAATCATATCCATAGGCACCTAATATTCCAGTAACGAAAGAAGTACCAAAAGTGAGTCCTAGTTTTAAACCGACCATCATATAGCAGAAAAAATAATGGCAGTTGCTCGACGATTATTTTTCCATTCTGAATAATCTGCTACATCTGCAATCATCGCCCAAAGAATAGGGATGGTAATGCCATAGAAAAATCCATGTAAAATTTGTGCTCCAAAAACCATTTTAATTGCGTCAGGTGGGAAAAAATAAAAGGATATGATAAACAAGGTAGAAACAAATAAACCTGCTCCGAATACATCTCTTTTCCCATACTTATCGGCTAGTCCTTTTGAAAACATAATACCGACAATCATAAAGATAATACCTCCAGCATTGAAAATACCAAAACCATAAGAAGTGACATTTCCACTTTGATAATTGGTGAATCCAACACTATCAAGAAAACCTTTAATACTTTGTGCACTTAAGTAATTTTCAAAATAATAAATATACATGCCCCCCTTCAAAGCTAGTGTTACAAAAACTAAAGTAGTCAATAACAACATAATGACCCAAGGTTTATTTTTAAATAAATCTTTAAGATCTTGCCCAATACTAGATTTTTGTTCAGGTTTTGGAATGACTCGTTCTTTGGTCGTGAAAAAAGTAATTAGCAATAGTATTGAACCAAAAATAGCTAAGAAGGTCATTACTTTTTCGAAGCCTACTGCTTTATCTCCTTCTCCTATAATATTAACTAGGGGTAGCATTAGTACTTGGACAATAAATTGAGCAACCATCACGGCCACAAAACGATAAGAAGAAATACTATTCCGTTCTTCCATATCACCGGTAATAACGCCACTTAATGCAGCATAAGGTAAATTACTTGCTGCATATATAATGAGCAACAAAGAATAAGTGATAATGGCATAGGTAACCTTTCCACTCTCCTTCAAATCAGGAGTAGAAAAAGCGAGAATAGAAATCAAGCCAAATGGAATAGCCGTCCAAAGTATTCATGGTCGAAATTTTCCCCAACGAGTATTGGTTCTATCCGCAATGGCACCCATGATTGGATTGACCACCAAGGCAGCGATCATACCTACTGTAAATATAATAGCGGTGGCCTTGTCTTCAGGAATTTTAAAGACGTCTGTATAAAAATAAGCCAGAAAAGTCATAAGTGTTTGGAACACTAGATTGGCGGATAGATCACCTAGGGAATAGCCGATTTTTTCTGTTATCGAAAGTTTATGGTTGATTGTAGTTGACATATTGTTGTTTCATTGTTCCTAATGGCACAAATAACAGACAAAGTTGGCGTAAATTATAAAAAAGTAGTACTACAGTAATTCGCTATTGGTAAAATATAAATACGCCAGAAATACGTCATATGAAATTAAAACCGCTCTAAGAACGTAACAAGATTAGCTCCTTTTTTTAATTTTAATTTTTTGCGGAGCCTATATCTTCTAGTTTCTACACCACGAGTCGAAAGATGAAGCCGATCCGAAATTTCTTTGGAGGATAGTTGCATTTTTAGGAAAACACAAAATTTAATATCAATTGTGGTTAAGGAAGGAAAGACTTGTTTGAGCCGTTTATATAAGTTGCCTTGAAGTAAATCCAAGTGATCTTCAAAAAAATCCCATTCTTTATTTATTGCTTGCTGGTCAATTTTCTTAGTTAATTGCTGGAGTATTGCTTTATTATCAGAGGTATCGTTCTTGGCTAGAGTCGCTAATGTATCTTTTATGTTGGTCAATAAATCTTTTGCAGCTACCAATTGGTGCGACTTTTCTAATATAATTTTATCTTTTTCTTTTAAATCTTGAAGAAGGGCTGCTTGCTGGGCTATTATTTTTGTAGGCGTTTTAGTACTTGTATTTGATGGGTGCTGTATTTTATTTAAATTAGATGACCAAAAATTAAAAGCTTGGTTGCATAGCGCTCTATTGAGTCGAGGTTCATATAGGTGACTTGGCTGCACTTTATTTAAGGCTTCTTCAATAGAAGCATAAAATCCTGCTTTTACTCCTGCGGCTTGTGCGGCACCAACGGCACCTGTAGTTTCTACTACTTCGATATGGCAATCGAGTAAGGTGGCAATGGTCATGGCAAAAGTTTTGGATTGAAACATATTATCATTCCCTACTCTGATCACTTCAACTTCCATCCCCATTTCTTTTAGCAAGTTTATTCCATATACAAAAGAAAAGGCGATTCCTTCAATAGCGGAACGGTACAAGTGTCCTCTATGATGCCGATTAAATTGAAGATTCAGAAAATGAGCATTAATATTTCTATTATCAAATATACGTTCTGCACCATTTCCAAAAGGTAAAACGCAGAGTCCATCCGCCCCAATTGGTACGGTAGAAATCATTCTATCCATTACCTCATAGGTATGTTCTTTTCTAGCTATTTGGTGTTTTATCCAACTGTAAGCTATTCCTGCTCCATTTAGACACAATAATGCACCTAGTCGATTAAATTGTTCCTCATAGTTTATATGGGCAAATGTATTGATACGATTATTTGCATCAAAAACTGGATGGTCTACAATTCCATATGCAACACCTGAAGTACCACTCGTAGCCGCCACTTCTCCAGGTGCTAACACATTTAAGGAGAGCGCATTATTGGGTTGATCTCCTGCTCGATAAGTAATAGGTGTACCAACTTTTAATCCTGTGAGTTCGGCCGCTACTTTGTTTACTTTTCCTTGTAGGGAAAAAGTAGGCGTACGATCTGCAATAATACTTTTATCAAACTGGAAAAAATCTAATACTTTTGAAGAGATCGCTTTTTTCTTGAAGTCCCAAAAAATGCCTTCTGATAAACCAGAGATAGTGGTCATGGCTTGCCCCGTTAATTTCATGGCAATGTAATCACCTGGTAATAAAATTTTATGGATCTTTTCGTAAATCTCAGGCTCATTATCCTTCACCCATTTTAACTTGGATGCGGTAAAGTTGCCTGGGGCATTTAATAGATTATTTTGGCAATAGGCAGTTCCAATTTTATTAAATGCTTGGTGACCAATCTCTACTGCTCGGCTATCACACCAAATAATTGCAGGACGTAAAACCCTTTGGTCTTTGTCGACTAACACTAGACCATGCATTTGGTAAGCGATCCCGATCCCTTTAATCTTGTGTGCAGGAATTGCTGCCTTTTCTAAAATTTTTTTAGTAGCAATACATACATATTGCCACCACAGTTCAGGCTGTTGTTCTGCCCATCCACTTTGTCGAGCGATCATTTCCATCTCTTGTTCTGGATGTTGAACAATAGCTACTACCTCTTGCCGCTTTACATGAACCAAAGCTACTTTTATAGAAGAACTGCCTATATCATATCCTAATAAATACACTAACTATTTTTATGAAGTTGTTTAAGAATGCATTCTGCAATTAATTGTAAGCGCTTGGTTTCTAGGACGAAGCTCGTTACTTAGTGTCTCTTATCATACTACTATACATAAGAAAAGAGCAGAGAATAGAGAGCAGAGAATAGAGATAAATTTCGCTTAAAAAATGACCAAATTTCGTTGTTTGTAAAC